>JACPWC010000016.1 GCA_016197225.1 Chloroflexota bacterium | reverse complement strand
GCCGCCGCCGCTATCGCCTGCGTGGATAAAATTTTCCGGTTGGGCGGGGCGCAGGCGATTGCGGCGATGGCCTACGGAACCGAGTCCGTGCCGCGTGTGGATAAAATTGTTGGCCCTGGCAATCTGTTTGTGACTCTGGCCAAACAGCAGGTCTTCGGCCTCGTCGGCCTCGACGGACTCGCCGGGCCGACCGAAACGGTGGTGGTGGCCGACGACTCGGCCAACCCGGCCTGGGTAGCCGCCGACCTGCTCGCCCAGGCCGAACACGATCCGCTGGCGACTGCTATCTTGCTCACGCCCTCACGCCGTCTGGCTGAAGCGGTCCAAGTAGAAGCCGCCCATCAACTAGAGTCACTCTCTCGGGCCGACATCATTGCCCAATCGTTCGCCAATCGCGGTGGCATTGTCCTCACGCCCGATCTCGCTGCCGCCGTCCGTCTGGCCGACGAATTTGCGCCGGAGCATCTTTGTCTTTCCGTTGAGAACCCAGCACAGTGGGCCGAACAGATCACGAGCGCGGGCGGCCTGTTCATCGGCGAGCGATCATTTGAAGTGTTGGGCGATTACGTCGCCGGGCCGAGCCACGTGATGCCGACCGGCGGCACGGCGCGATTTGCCTCGCCGCTTAATGTGTTGGACTTCATTCGTATCACCAGTATGATCTCATTGGACGCCGCCACTGCTGCCACCCTCAGCCCGGTCGCCGCCCGCCTCGCCCGCGCCGAGTCGCTCACTGCACACGAGAATGCGGCCTTGCTGAGATTTCAGACTTCCGAAGTTAGACTTCCGAAGTCTTCAAGACTTCGGAAGTCTGAGATGCTATGAACATCGAGTCCCTCATCCGCCCCGAAATCATCACCATGGAACCTTACACGCCCATCGTGCCGTTTGATGTCTTGTCGGCCCGACTTGGCCGCGCACCGCAAGACATCGTCAAGCTCGACGCCAACGAAAACCCTTACGGCCCGTTGCCGAAAGCGCGTGAGGCCTTGGGCAACCTTGAGTTCGCTCACATCTATCCCGATCCCGAAAGCACCGCCCTGCGTGCCGCCCTCGCCCGTCACCTCAACCTGCCTGCCGAAAACATCCTCGCCGGCGCTGGCGCAGACGAATTGATTGACCTCATCCTTCGCCTCTTCCTCCGCCCTGGCGACGCCGTCATTGACTGCCCGCCCACCTTTGGCATGTATTCCTTCGACACCGCCGTCAACGCTGGCCGCCTCATCCAAATCCCGCGCCGCGACAATTTCAGCATTGATGTTTCCGCCATCGAATCTCTTTTCTCTTTTCTCTCTTCTCCCAAACTTCTTTTCATCGCCTCCCCCAACAACCCCGACGGCTCCCTCCTCTCCGACTCTGACCTGCGCCGCCTGCTGGCCCTGCCGCTCGTCGTCGTCCTCGACGAAGCCTACATTGAATTTGCGGGTGAGAACGCCAGCCGCGCAAGCTGGGTACTGGAACACGACAACCTGATCGTCCTTCGTACTTTCAGCAAGTGCGCCGGGTTGGCCGGATTGCGCGTGGGTTACGGACTCTTCCCCTCGGCCCTCATGCCGCATTTGTGGAAAATCAAACAGCCCTACAACGTCTCAGTTGCCGCCAGCGCCGCCGCCAGCGCCTCGCTCGACGACGCCGATTACATGGCCCAGGTCGTTGCTAAACTTGTCGCCGAACGGAACCGGATGGCTGAAGCCTTGAACAAATTGCCGTTCCTCAAGGTTTACCTGTCTCACGCCAACTTCGTCCTTTGCCGCGTGATTGGCCGCGATGCCAAAAGCCTCAAGCTCGCCCTCGAGCGCGAAGGCATCCTCGTCCGCTACTTCGACAAGCCCGGCCTCGCCGATTGCATCCGAATCTCGGCGGGCAAGCCGGAACAAACGGATGTGTTGATTGAGGCATTACGAAGGCTTTGAAACGTCAAACGACAAACGTCAACTCCCTGCCGTTTGACGTTTTACGTTTGTCGTTTGATAGATGAGATTCCTTGTATGAGAACTTCTGCCATCCACCGCCACACCAACGAAACCGACATCACCCTCACTCTCGCTCTCGACGGCGCTGGTAGACACGAGATCGAAACCGGCGTCGGCTTCCTCGACCACTTGCTCACCCACGTTGCCGTTCACGGCCTGTTTGATCTCACAGTGAAGGCCGTCGGCGATTTGCACATTGACCCGCATCACACGATTGAAGACACAGCGTTGGTGCTGGGCCAAGCATTCAATGAGGCGCTGGGCGACCGCAAAGGAATCGTTCGTATGGCTTCGGCCTACGTGCCAATGGACGAGTCGCTGGTCTTTGTGGCGGTTGACCTCTCCGGGCGGCCTTACACAGTCGTTCAGGCTGAGTGGCACGGGCCAGCCATCGGCCAGTTTCCAACGACCCTCATTTCACATTTCTTCGAGTCCTTTGCCGTCACCGCCCGCTCCAACGTTCACGCCCGGGTGCTTTACGGGCGCGACGACCACCACCAGGCCGAAGCTCTGTTCAAAGCCCTGGGCCGCGCCCTCGACGCGGCGACGATGATTGACCCGCGCCGGGCGGGGAGCCTGCCTTCGACGAAAGGAACTTTGTAGATAAAAAGCTGAACCGCGAAGGCGCGAAGATCGCAAAGACAAACACGAAATCTTTGCGCCCTTGGCGTCTTCGCGGTGAATTTCTTGAATATGCGTATTGCACTGATTGACTACGGCATCGGCAACCTGCGTTCGGTGCAAAAGGCGTTCGAGCATGTCGGCGCGCAAGTGACGTTGACCGACGACCCACAACTCATCCTCAACGCCGAAAAGGTTGTGCTTCCCGGCGTCGGCGCGTTTGGCGACGGGATGAAGGGCTTGCGCGTGCGCGGGCTGGATGCGGTAGTCAAGGAAGTGGTACGTGTAGGCAAGCCTCTGCTCGGCATTTGTGTTGGAATGCAAGTGCTGTTTGAAAGTTCAGAGGAGCTAGGCGAGCACGAAGGGCTGGGCATTTTGCCGGGGCAGGTGCTTAAGTTCCCGGTTCGTAGTGACGACTTCAGTCGCCCAAGCCAGAGAGCGACTGAAGCCGCTACTACAAGCGCAAAACTGAAAGTGCCACACACCGGCTGGAACCAGATCGAACCGCAGAAGGACAACCCGCTTTTTCGCGGCCTGCCTATCGGTTCGTTTGCCTACTTCAACCACTCTTACTGTTGCACCGCTCGGCCCGAAGACACTTTGGCCGTCACCGATTATGGCGGCGCGTATCCATCCATCGTCGGGTGTGGCCGCGTTTACGGCATCCAATTCCACCCCGAAAAGTCGCAGAGTGTGGGGCTGACGTTGTTGCGGAATTTTGTGGAGCAAGGGTGAAGAAAAACGACAAACGACAAACGTCAAACGACATGCGCAGCGCCTTGTCGTTTGCGTGCTTGTCGCGGGCTGTGCCTGACGTTTGACGCTTGATGAGTGAATCATGCCAAAGTTTGTAATCTATCCTGCCATCGATCTCCGCAACGGCCAGGTTGTTCGCCTGGCGCAGGGCGACTTGGCGCGGACGACGACTTATAGCGACGACCCGGCGGGAACAGCGCGCCGCTGGCAAGCCGAAGGCGCAAGATGGCTGCACGTCGTCAACCTTGATGGCGCGTTCGGCCACGAGTCGACTCCCACACGAAGCGTCCAATCTCTAATCTCCATTCTCTCCACCGGTCTCAACATTCAATTTGGCGGCGGCTTGCGCGACCTTGAGTCAATCCGGCAGACCATGCAACTTGGCGTATCGCGGGCCGTCATCGGCACGGCGGCGGTGGAGAATCCGGCGCTGGTGGATGAGGCGCTGGCCGAGTTTGGGCCAGAGCGAATCGCGGTCGGCGTGGATGCGAAAGAGGGGCGGGTGAGAATCAAGGGCTGGGCTGTAGAGGCGGCTGTAACGGCAATTGATCTGGCCCGGCGATTGCGCACTCAGGGCGTCCAAACGATCATCTTCACCGATGTGTCGCGAGACGGGATCGGAATCGGCGTCAACGTGGAATCATCTTCGGCTCTGGCGCAAGACTCCGGTTTGGCCGTCATCGCCTCCGGCGGCGTAGCGAGCGCCGACGACGTTCACCGCGTCCGCGATGCCGGACTCGCCGGTATCATTATCGGTCGCGCCCTGTACGAAGGCCACCTCAATCTCCAATCTCTAATCTCTAATCTCTGATCTCCAACATGCTAGCCAAACGAATCATCCCCTGCCTTGATGTCAAAGATGGCCGCGTGGTCAAGGGCGTGAACTTCGTGGGCTTGCGCGATGCGGGCGACCCGGTGGAGCAGGCCAGGGCTTACGACGCCGAAGGCGCGGACGAGTTGGTATTTCTCGACATCTCGGCCACGCCCGAAGGCCGGGCAACGGTTGCGCCGATGGTGCGCCGCGTGGCCGACGAAGTTTTTCTGCCGCTCACCGTCGGCGGCGGCATTCGCGCGGTTGACGACATGCGCGCTATTTTGCTGGCCGGGGCCGATAAGGTGAGCATCAACTCGGCGGCGGTCAAAACGCCGGAGCTGATCACGGCGGGCGCGGAGAAGTTCGGAAGCCAGTGTATCGTCGTTGCGATTGATGCGAAGAGAAGAGATAATCCTATCTCTGCGCGAAGCGTCCAATCTCCAACATGGGAAGTCTACGTCTCCGGCGGTCGCACTCCTACCGGCCTCGACGCCGTCGAGTGGGCGCGGCGAGTGGTTGAGCTGGGGGCGGGCGAAATCCTGCTGACGAGTATTGACGCCGACGGCACCAAAAACGGGTATGATCTGGCGCTCACCCGCGCTGTGGCCGAAGCAGTTTCCGTGCCGGTCATCGCCAGCGGCGGCGCAGGCAAGCTGGAGCACTTTGCCGAAGTGCTGACGGCGGGCGGCGCAGAGGCCGCTCTCGCCGCCTCGCTCTTTCACGATAAAGTGTTGTCAGTCGGCGAAGTGAAGTCTTACCTGGCCGGACATGGCATTATTGTGAGACGTTGATTCCACCACGAAGACACCAGGACACAAAGTTTCACGAAGAAGATAAAAGAACTTTGTGCTCCTTTGCGTCTTAGTGCCTTGGTGGTAGATTTTATGGACTTGAAATTCGATGAGCGCGGCTTGCTCACAACCGTGGTACAAGATGCCGCAACCAATGAAGTGCTGATGGTGGCCTGGATGAATGCCGAAGCTTTGCGCCTCACCCGCGAAACCGGCGAGGCCTGGTTCTGGAGCCGGAGCCGGAACGAGTTGTGGCGCAAGGGCGCAACCAGCGGTAACATCATGCGCGTGCGCGAGATTCTGGTAGATTGCGACACCGACACGCTCCTGCTCAAAGTTGATCCAACCGGCCCGGCTTGCCACACCGGCGAACGGTCATGTTTTTATAGGAAAATAGACTGATGCTCAAACCCATCAACTGGCGTACTTTTCCCCGCGACTTTCTTGTCATTCAGATTGGTTTTGCTCTGTTTGGCCTTTCTATCGCTTTCCTCATTCAATCGAACTTTGGCACCAGCCCCTGGGTGGTCTTTGAAGTGGCCCTGCTCAAGTTCATCTCTATCACGCCGGGGCAGGCGGGCATTCTCGTCGGCGCGGGCGTGCTGGCGTTAGCCCTGCTCTTGCGCGAGCCGGTGGGCTGGGGAACACTGGGCAACATCGTCAGCATTGGCCTGTGGGAAGATTTGTTTCTGCGCTTTCTGCAACCGGTACGCGACAACTGGCCGATCCAGTTGTTCTACCTCCTTCTCGGCGTGGTCGTCATGGGCGTGGCAACCGCCGTCTACATCGGCGTCAACGCCGGGGCCGGGCCGCGCGACAGTTTGATGATCGCCGTCTCGCGCACCACTGGCCGCAGTGTGCGCCTGGCGCGGACGATCGTCGAAGTAGCCGTCGTCACCACCGGCTGGTTGTTGGGCGGCCCGGTCGGCCTCGGCACCCTCATCTTTGCGCTCACCATCGGCCCCGCCGTCCAAGCCGCCTTCCGCCTCTTCAAAGTCAAACCTCACGCCCCGACCATAATTACTGATCACTAATTACTGATTACTTTTTATGCGCCTCGTCGTCAAACTCGGCACCTCCACCCTCACCGCCGGAACACCCCGCCTCTCGCCGCCTCAGCTTGTCGAACTGGCACGGCAAATGGCCCAACTGCGATCAGCCGGGCATGAGGTCGTCGTCGTTTCGTCGGGCGCAATTGCAGCCGGGCGTGAAGCCCTCAACTTTCCGCAACTGCCCAAAGACATCCCGGCCAAGCAAATGCTGTCTGCCGTCGGCCAGCCGCGCCTCATGGCCCTCTACGCGCAACTCTTGGGCCTCTACGGCCTCACCGTCGCCCAAGTCCTGCTCACCCGCGCCGACCTCGCCGACCGCCGCCGCTACCTCAACTCGCGCAACGCCCTCACTGCGCTTCTCGGCCAGAAAGTGGTACCCATCGTCAACGAGAACGACACCGTTGCCACCGAAGAGATTCGGGTCGGCGACAACGATAACTTGTCGGCGCTCGTGGCTAATTTGGTGGACGCCGACCTGCTGATCCTGCTGACCGACCAGCCCGGACTCTTCACCGCTGATCCACGCCGCGACCCGACCGCCCAACTTGTGGCCGACGTTTCCGACTCCGATATACCCGCCTCGTTGTGGGAAGCCGCCGGCGGCACAGCCACCGGACTCGGCACGGGCGGCATGATCACCAAGTTGCAAGCCGCCGACCTGGCCCGCCGCTCCGGCACCACCGTCGTCATCGCCCGCGGCAGTGACCCGAACGTGCTGACTCGCATCGTCGCCGGCGACTCAATCGGCACCCGCTTTCAGCCAACCGTCACCGTCGTCGAGAGCCGCAAGCGCTACATCCTTGCCGGAGCGCGCCCGACGGCCTGCCTCAAAGTGGACGACGGCGCGGCGCGGGCCTTGCGCCAGGGCGGCAGTTTGCTCCCCGTTGGCGTGACGGCGGTCGAAGAAAACTTTGAACGCGGCGATACTGTGCGCGTGGCCGACTCGAGCGGGCGTGAGATCGCGCGTGGCATCGTCAACTACACCACCGCCGACCTGCAAAAAATTCGCGGCCACCGCTCCGAAGACATCGAAGGCATCCTCGGCTACAATTACGGCGACGAAGTGATTCACCGGAACGACATGGTCCTGTTGTAGGGTGAGTTGCCAACTCGCCCTGTTGAAGTTCTGTTGGAAGGCGAGTTGCCAACTCGCCCTACAGATATAAAAACATGCTTACAGAAATAGGCCAACGCGCCCGCGCCGCTTCCCGCAAGCTGGCGCGGGCAACCACCGAAAAGAAAAACACCGCTCTGCTTGCCCTCGCGGACCGTTTGTTGGCGAACCGCGCCGACATTCTGGCCGCCAATGCCCGTGATGTGGCCGATGGCGAAACCGCCGGGCTGTCGCCGGCTCTGCTCGACCGCCTGACGCTGAACGAGTCTCGCCTTGACGGCATCGCCGCCGACTTGCGCCGGGTGGCCAGCCTGCCCGACCCCGTCGGCCAGACGTTCGACGAAGCGACTCTGCCCAACGGCTTACGTGTGCACAAACAGCGCGTGCCGCTCGGCGTGATGGGCGTTATTTATGAAGCGCGGCCCAACGTGACGATGGACGTAGCCGGGCTGGCGATCAAAACCGGCAACGCCGCAATTTTGCGCGGTGGGAGCGAAACGCTCAACTCCAACCGCGCCCTGGTCGCCATCATCCGCCAAACTTTAGCCGAAGGCGGCCTGCCCGAAGACGCCATCCAGTTCATTGACGATCCCGACCGCGCCCGCGTGCTAGAACTTCTCAGCTTGCATGAATATGTAGACATCATCATCCCCCGCGGCGGCAACGCCCTGCACCAGTTCTGCCGCGAGAACAGCCGTATTCCCGTCATCACCGGCGGCATTGGCATTTGCCACTTGTTCGTGGACGAAAGCGCCGACCTCGAGGCGGCGATCAAGGTGATCCACAACGCCAAGACTCAGCGGCCCAGCGTGTGCAACGCGCTCGACACGGTTCTCGTTCACCGGGCCGCCGCCGATTTTCTCCCGGACCTTGTCTCGGCCCTCGCCGCCGACAGGGTGACCTTTCGCGCCCACGAGTCGGCCCTGCCGTTTTTGGTTCAGCACTACACGGGCGCGTACTTGCGCCCCAACCCGGAGACGGGTGAAGATGAACTCAAGTATGGAAGCAGAGTCGGCCCGCACCTGCCGCCGTCGGTGTCCCCGGCAGGGCCGGGCGATTTCGACATCGAATGGTTGTCGCTGGTGCTCGGCCTCAAAGTCGTAGAGAATCTTGAAGAGGCCATCACCCACATCGCCGCCCACAGCACCAGTCACTCGGATGGGATTCTGACGCGGAATGACGACAATGCCAACCGCTTTGTGGCCGAAGTGGATTCGGCGGCGGTGTACGTCAACGCCAGCACGCGATTTACGGATGGCGGCCAGCTTGGCCTGGGCGCGGAAGTCGCCGTTTCCACCCAGCGCCTGCACGCGCGCGGCCCGATGGGCTTGCAGGAACTAACGACGTACAAATGGGTTGTTATTGGCGATTATCATGCGCGGGAGTGACTGGCCCAAAAATAGTCCGCCGCTTTCAACGTTTATCCTATAAAATACCCGTCGCTACATGTCTTTTCTGCACACTCTACAAACGATTATTCAAGAACGAAAAGCCGATCCTCAGCCCAACTCGTACACGGCCAGCTTGTTTGCGGCAGGCGAGGACGAGATCGTAAAGAAGGTGGGCGAAGAGGCCATTGAAGTTATTCTGGCGGTGAAAGGGCAGGGCGATGAGCGCGTGCTCTCCGAAACTGCCGACCTGCTTTATCACTTGCTGGTGTTATTGGCGCAACGCGGTTTGACTCTCGAACAAGTGGAAGCCGAGTTGGAGGAAAGGCACAGGCAGTGAATAGCTTGTTATCGCCTGTGCGTGTAAAATAGGACTCAACCGACATTGACCATGACAACTCCCCTGAAACTATATCTTCTGGATATGGACTCGGTGCTCCTGCACCCTGGCGGCTACCGGGCGGCGCTGGTGGCAACCGTCAACCACTTTTCGCAGGCCGTCGGTGTGGGCAAGGTTGCGCCAACGCTGGAAGAAATCGAAGCCTTTGAGTCGGTAGGCATTTCCAGCGAGTGGGACATCACCCCCATTTGCATCGCCGCCTTGTCGCCTAACGGCGCTCGCCCCGATTATCACGCCATCGCCGAACGTGTGGCCGGGGAAATTCGCCCCGGCGAGTATCCGGCGGAAGCCGCCTACCGAGTCCTGCCTCGCCCGCCGTTCACCGGCTGGGGCGTTCGCACCGACGAAATCCTTCTGCACTCACGCGACATTCATCGTTCGCCGGTGTTGTCGCTGTTCCAGCAATATGCGCTCGGCGAGGCCTTTGAAACCACCTACGGTTTGCCGCGCATCATCGAGTCGGAAGCCACACTTTCAAAGTACGACAGCCCACAGTTGACGGTGTACGCGCCGCAAAATTCGGTGATTTACACCACCCGCCCCTGCAAGCCGCCGCGCGACGTGACGCCGCTTCCCGGCTACGCCCCCGAAGCCGAACTGGGCGCGGAGTTAGTGGAGTTGAGCTACCTGCCGCTGATCGGTTACGGCTCACTGCACTGGCTGGCCGAGACGGTGGGCGGCAACGCCGATGCTTACCTCAAGCCCTCGCCTGTCCATGCCTGGGCGGCAATTGCGGCGGCGGCTCAGTTTCCCGAGTCGGAGAGTTTGCGCGCCGCCGAAGCTCTCTCGCGGGGCGAGTGGCAATCGCCCCTGGCCGACTTGCGCGAGAGGGGCGGCATAGTGACGGTGTTTGAAGATTCGGCCTCCAGCATTCAAAGCGTGCGTGAGGCGGTGAAGGCGCTGGGCGAGGCGTGGGCGTGTGTGGGCGTTGGGGTTGCCGAAGGCGGCCCCAAATATGACGCGCTGAAGAAAGTGGCGGATCGTATTTATCCTTCGATTGATAGCGCCATCCGGGGAGAAGTGAATGGCTGAAACGGTGTTAGATCGATTCCTGCGTTACGCTCAAATAGAAACCACCAGCAACCCCAATTCCAAAACCACCCCTAGCTCCGAATGCCAATGGACGCTACTGCGATTGCTCGCCGCCGAGCTTGAAGCTCTGGGCGCGAGTAACGTGCAATTGTTGAAGCACGGCTACGTGCTGGCCACGATCCCGGCCACCTCTAAAAAGAAGAACCTGCCCGCCGTCGCCTTCTTCGGCCACGTGGACACTGCCCCCGATTTTTACGGCAAGGGTGTCAAACCCATCGTCCACCGCCGCTGGAATGGCAAACCCATCGTCCTGCCCGACGACCCGACTCAAATTATTGACCCGGCCAAGTATGTTGAGATGAAGCGATACGTGGGCAACGATCTGGTGACGGCCAGCGGCACGACCCTGCTCGGCGCAGACGACAAGGCCGGGGTCGCCGTCGTGATGACCCTGGCCGATCACCTGCTCAATCACCCGGAGATCGAACACGGCCCGATCCGCATTTGCTTCAACCCCGACGAAGAGATCGGCCACGGCGTGGACAAGCTTGATCTCAAAGAGTTGGCCGCCGACGTGGCTTACACCCTCGACGGCGAAAACCCCGGCGAGGTGAACTGGGAAACATTCTCGGCGAACGGGGCTAAACTCGTCATCGAAGGCGTGTCCACCCACCCCGGCGAGGGACGCAAATACAAAATGGTGAGCGCCCTCAAGCTGGCCGCCCGGTTTATCACCGCCCTGCCCAGCGAGAACAACAGCCCGGAAACCACCGACGGGCGGCAGGGCTACATTCACCCGCACGACATGGTTGGCAACGTAGCCCACGCCGAAGTCAACTTTATCTTGCGCGATCACGACGACGACCTGCTGGCGGCCAAGCGCGAACAACTGCGCGGGCTGGCCAAAGGTTTGCAGGCCGCCGAGCCGCGAGCTAAAGTCAAGTTGTCCTTCACCTCGCAGTATCGCAACATGGGCTACTGGCTCAAAGAAAACTTGTTGCCGGTTGATCTGGCTTGCGAAGCCATGCGCCTGACCGGCCTTACGCCCTCCAGCCCGCCCACACGCGGCGGCACCGACGGCTCGCGCCTGACGGCCCGCGGCCTGCCCACGCCCAACCTGTTCTGCGGCGGCCACAACTCGCACGGCCCGCACGAGTACGTTTGCATGCAGGATATGGAGCTCTCGGTGAAGATGCTGGTGGAACTGGCGCAGTTGTGGGCCAAAAAAGGGGCAGGCTACAAAGCCAGGAAATAGGGTCAACGGATTTACCGGATTGAACGGATTTATTTGAATTCATCCGGTAAATCCGTTCAATCCGTTGACCCTTTAGACTTTACTGTGAACTATGCCTCTCTATCTCGGTTGCCCGATGTGGGGACTCAAACTGTGGGTGGGCAACTTCTTTCCGGCCAAAGCCAAACAGCGCGACTTTCTCTCGCTCTACAGCCGTCGCCTGAACACGGTCGAGGGCAACACCACCTTTTATTCACTCCCCAGCGCCGAGACGGCTGACCGTTGGCGAGACGAGACTCCGCCGGGTTTCAAATTCTGCCTCAAGTTTCCAAGAGCCATCTCACACGAAAAACGCCTGCGGAACGCCGAGGCCGAGACGGCTCGATTCTTGGATTGCCTCGCTCGCTTGGGCGACCGTTGCGGCCCGGCCTTCCTCCAACTACCGCCGACATTCGGCAGTCAACATCTCCCTTCTCTCATCTCTTTTCTTGATACCCTGTCTCAGAATTTTCGTTACGCCGTCGAAGTCCGCCACCCCAGCTTCTTTGAATCGTGACTTGTTGGCTGAGTGGGCTGATCATGTTGCCGGCTGGCTGGCGGCGGGCAATGATGTCTTCTTCTTCGCCCACATTCCCGAAGATCGCGATGCGCCTTTGCTGGCGCGCGAGTTTCATGCGCTGGTGAACGAACGCTACGCTCTGCCGCCCTTGCCAGAGTGGGGGGATGAGAGAGGGGCGCAGGGAAGTCTGTTTGAGATGTAGAGCGAGTTGTCAACTCGCTCTACTCAAGCGATGTTGAATCTTGTGTAATGATACTGAATCTTGCCCTCTCGCAACCCCAGCGTATCACTGCCATCCACCACCCGGCCACTGTTGCTGGAGGCCGACCAGGTGAACATGCGCGACGGGTCTTGCCCGGTGGCGTTGAGAAGCGTGAAGGCTCCCCCGGCGAGGCGGTTGAAGAGCAGGTCGCTGTAAAAATCGCGAACGGCTTGTGAGCCGACGACGGTGCGTTGCGCGGTGACGTGGGCGGCGTTAGGCTGGTAGAGCGCCACCAGGGCGTCAATGTCGCCGTTGTTCAGGGCCTGGAAGTAGCGAGAGACAATATCCCCCCCAGTGTCGGCTCCCACGTCTCCACCCGATCCGGCTGAACCCGGATCAACCGGCCAATCAAACTGAGCTACCGCGTCCCATAAATCGGTGTTGCCGGCTGAGGTTGCCCAATCCCACGAATAAGCATTGGCCGCCGTGAGGCCCAGGTCTTGCGCCTTTTGAAAGAAGCGGCGGAGGTCGTCGGGCGTGGCTCGCCAGCCGCCGGTTCCGTAGGCCGAGCCGGTGGGAATCACCGGGCGCACAAAGCCCACCAGTGAAGTGCTGGCGAACTCGGAAACGCTGCGGGCCAGTTGGGCGTCGGCGTTGTGCGCCTGCTCCCAATAAACCTGCGGCATGTTCAGGTCGCACTTCTCCAAAAACTCGCGCCAGGGAAATTCTTTGTGGAACGAGGGATAGCGAAACGAGCTGAGGGCCACTGGCATCCGAGGCAGGCTGGCCCGAAATTCGTTCATGAAGGCGCGGGCGGCGGCGGCCTTGCCGGCGGCCTTGTATTCACTCTCGGCGTCAATGATGTAACCGTCCACCCTCAATTCGCGGCATCTCTGCACTGCAATTCGCGCCTCGCCCGCCGGGTCGTTGCCCTTCACGTAGTGCCAGCCCCAAATCTGAATGCCGCGATTCCGCAAGGCGCTGATCACCGCCGGATTCTGATCGCGGTTGTTGCGGTCGAAGCCGAAAGCAAATGTGGTGTCGGCGATTTGGATCAGGACGTGGGTGAGGTTGGCCGCCTTGGCCTTGGCGGCGATGGCTTCGGGGTTGCCGCCTTCGCAGTTTTTGAGTTGCCAGGTGTAAAAGCCTTTGCCGTTGAGGGACATGAGTCGCTCCTGTTGAGAGAAAAGAATGGACGCAGATAAACGCTCGCTAATGCCGCTTTTATAGCACAGCTAGACCAGATAGACAACAGGCGCGGCACTCGTTATACTTCCGGTCTATGAAATACGACGAGTTCCGCGATCAGTTTGTCAACACCTTCAGCCCGCAGGAGCGGTTGCTGATTGAACGCGCTTATCAACTGGCCGAGCGCGCTCACACCGGCCAGACCCGCGCCTCCGGCGAGCCTTACATCAATCACTGCGTTGCCGTCGCTAAAATTCTCAGTGAGATGCACCTGCCCGCGCCGGTCATCGCCGCCGGCCTCTTGCACGACACGGTTGAAGACACGCCGGTGACTCTGGACGACCTGCGCCGGGACTTTGGCGATGAGATTGCCAAACTGGTGGACGGCGTCACCAAGCTGACCAACCTGCCGCGGGTTTCCCGCCACGATAAACCTCATATCGCCGCTGGAAGACCTGGGCTTCCGCTACGTGGACCCGGCGCGGTATAAAGAGATTGCCGGCCTGCTCGACGAGCGCCGCGTCTCGCGCGAGTCCACCATGACGGCCATCATCGAGCAGATCAAAAACGCGCTGGCTGAGAACCGCATTGAAGCCATTGAGGTCAAGGGGCGGCCCAAGCACATCTACTCGATCTGGAAGAAGATGTCGCGCAAAGAGGCCAGCTTCGATCAGATTTATGACGTGCGGGCCGTGCGCGTCATCGTCAAGGATATTCCGACCTGTTACGTGACTCTGGGCGGCATTCACGGCAAGTGGATGCCAAAGGCGGGCGAGTTCGACGATTACATCGCCACCCCCAAAGATAACTTTTATCAGTCTCTGCACACGGCGGTGATCTATGATGACGGCAAGCCGCTAGAGGTGCAAATTCGCACACCTGAGATGCACGAGAACGCCGAGTATGGCATTGCCGCCCACTGGC
The DNA here is from genome assembly GCA_016197225.1 of Chloroflexota bacterium. NCBI lineage: Bacteria > Bacillati > Chloroflexota > Chloroflexota bacterium. The sequence goes on along the minus strand of JACPWC010000016.1, from coordinate 101,134 downwards.
GTTATAAAGAAGGCACCAAGAAGCGCGACGAAGCTTTTGAAAAACGCATTGCCTATCTGCGCCGCCTGATGGACTGGCAAAAAGACGTGACCGAGGGCCAGGAGTTTGTCGAAGCCCTCAAGACCGACGTGTTCCAGGATCGGGTGTACGCTCTAACGCCACGCGGCGACATCGTGGATTTGCCCGCCGAGGCCACCCCGATTGACTTTGCCTATCATGTCCACACTTCGATTGGCGAACGCTGTCGCGGGGCGCGCGTCAACGGCAAGTTGGTTCCCCTCAACACCGCCCTCAAGACCGGCGATCAAGTGGAGATCATCACCGCCAAGCGCGGCGGCCCCAGCCGCGACTGGCTCAACGCCGACCTGGGCTTCGTCAAATCGGCCCGCGCTAGAGAAAAAATCCGGGGCTGGCTCAAGCGGCAGGATCGCGACCTGAACATTTCCACCGGGCGAAATTTGCTGGAGCGCGAGGTGAAGCGACTGGGCATTGACGACCTGACCTACGACAAGATCGCCGCCCTGTTTGATTTTGAGAAGATTGACGATTTTCTGGTGGCGCTGGGGTGCGGCGACATTCACACTCAGACCGTCGTCAACCGGATCGTGACCTACCTGCGTGAGCAGAAGCAGGAAGACAAAGAGACTCTGCCGCCGCCGACCGCCGAGCGCCGGCCGGTGGAACTTACTTCAGACGAGGTGACGATTCAAGGCGCGGGCGGCTTGCTCACTCACCTGGCCAAGTGTTGCAACCCGGTCAAGGGCGACCCGATCATCGGTTTCACCACCCGCGGGCGCGGCATTACCATTCACCGCCAGGATTGCCCGAACGCGCTTGGCACACGCGAGACGGAACGGTTGATTCAGGTAAGCTGGGGCGGGGCGGCGGAGCAAACTTACTCGGTGCCGATCCGGATTCAGGCCTATGACCGTGAAGGCCTGTTGCGCGACGTTTCGACGATTGTGGCCGACGAGAAGGTGAATATGAGCCGCTTCAACATGTCGGGCGTGGAGGAGAACATTGCCAACATGCTGTTGACTCTTCAGGTGAGCGACCTGGTTCAGTTGACGCGAATTATGAATCGGATCGAACAGTTGCCGAACGTGCTAGACATTCGACGGTGGAAGCCCGGATAGCCGGCCCGACTCCGGCCAGGAAATTTTGAGCGCCTGTTGAATCTCCTGCCGCAGAATGGCGGGCGAGAAGGGCTTGAGCAGGTAACGCACAACGCCCAGGGCCTGGGCCCGGTTCCGGTAAGCAGTGTCGGCCTGAACCGAGATGATCATCACCGGGATGGCGGCGTATTTGGGGTTTTGTCGCATCTGAGCCAGGAAGTCCAGCCCGGTGATGCCCGGCAACATCATGTCGAGCAATATCAGATCGGGGATCTGGTTTTCGAGCAGGGGCCAGGCCTCGATGCCGCTCGAGGCGTGGATCAGCGTTAGCGGCGCGTGGCGCAGAACCAGGCGGATTAAACTGGCGATGTCTGGATCGTCTTCAATGCTCAACACTAATTTGTCGTCGGCCATGACGCTAATTCTAAGCAGATTGTAACTTACCGCAAGTGATGTTTATCGCCAAAAGGCGCTTGACAGGGGTGATATAATGCCAACAGATTGCCCGGCTGGACGATGCAAACACCGGGCTGTTGCCAGAGATGCTCTCTGTACTCGACGCGCTCACTCGGATCCTGTCTCACTTTCAAGCACTCGACTCCGAAGCGATTCCTTCAGAGAGCGCCGTCGGAAGAGTGTTGGCCGAATCGATCTGCGCTACACTCGACTTACCGCCCTTTCCCAATTCAAGCATGGATGGTTACGCTGTGCGCGCCGCCGACGTGCGCGCGGCCACGAGCCAGTCGCCCGCCAAGTTGACCGTTATCGGCGATGTCCCGGCGGGCGTCTTGCCGACGCTGGAAGTGTCCCCCGGCGCCGCGGCTCGAATTATGACGGGCGCTCATCTGCCAACTGGCGCGGACGCCGTCATCCCCATTGAAGCCACCGACGACCAACACTCATCTCTTGGCGGGCCATTACCTGCCAGTGTTCAGATCATGAAGGCCGTCGAGGCCGGGGCGTTCGTGCGCCAAACCGGCGAAGATGTGCGGACGGGCGACGAAGTGCTTTCGTCGGGAACGTTGTTGCGGCCTTACGATCTGGGGGTGCTGGCCGCGCTGGGACTCACCCGAATCCGGGTGATACGCCGCCCGCGCGTTGCCATCCTGTCAACCGGCGACGAGCTGGTGAACATTACGGAGACGCCCGGCCCGGGTCAGATTCGCAACGTCAACAGCCTCACCCTGGCCGCGCTGGTGAAGAAATATGGGGGCGAGCCGACTCTGTTGGGAGTTGCCCCCGACAATCTCGAAGCGGTGCTGGGCAAGCTTCATCTTGCCCTTGAACAAAAAGCGGATGTGATTATTTCCTCAGCCGGCGTCTCGGTCGGGGCGTACGATGTGGTCAAAACAGCGGTGGAGCGCGAGGGGGCGCTGGAGTTCTGGAAGGTGAACATGCGGCCCGGCAAACCATTGGCCTTTGGCCGGGTTCGAAATGTTCCGTTCTTTGGCCTGCCGGGCAACCCGGTGTCGGCCATTGTGGGCTTCGAGCTTTTTGTGCGCCCGGCCATTTTGAAACTGGGCGGCCATTCGCGGCTGGAGAAACCGACGGTGAAGGCCAGACTGGCCGAGCCGTTTTATTCGGATGGACGTGAAAGTTACTTGCGGGCAACCGTCACCCGCGAAGACGGCGTTTACGTGGCCCGGAGCGCGGGCCGGCAAGGCTCGAACATCATCTCGGCTCTCACCCGCGCCAACGCTCTGCTGGTCATGGCCGAGGGTCTCACCGAAGCTCTGGTCGGCGACACCTTGCCAACTTTGATGCTCGATTGGCCGGAGGAAGTTTTATAGAAGCGCAATTATGAAAACGAGTGCTATCAAAAATCAAGAAAACACGGGAGCGTCGCTCACCACCTGGTTGAACCGGGTCGCCATCGGGCTGGCCGTCATCGGCGCACTGGACTCGCTCTACCTGGGATGGCTCAAGATCACCGGCACCACCGCCCAATGCGGCGGCATAGGCGATTGCGAGTCGGTCAACAACAGCATCTATGCCGAGATCAACGGCTTCCCCATCGCCTTTTTGGGCCTGGGCGCTTATCTGCTCATTCTCGGTATTTTGCTCGTCGAAGGGCGGCTAAGGTCGGGCGCCGACTGGCCGGTCATGAGTCTCTTCGGCCTCAGTCTGGTCGGCACGCTCTATTCCGTTTACCTGACTTATATTGAAGTTGCGGTGCTTCGAGCCATTTGCCCGTATTGCGTAGTATCGGCAATTGCCGTCACCTTGTTGCTGGTAGTCTCGATCATCCGGCTCCGGCAACATCTTGCCTGAATCAAAATCTTACTCTGGAGGGAAAGCGATGCCTCGAATACGATGCCATTATGAAGATTGCATTTTTCTGGAAGAGAAATACTGCGGCGCGGCGGCAGTAGAGATTGACCCTGAATCGGGTTGCCTGACCTACTCTCAGGTGGACGAACCGGCCACTGCCGAAGCCGACGATTGGGAGGAGGATGTTCTTGAGGAAGAAGAGGAAGAAGAAGAAGACCTCTATGAAGATGATGAGGAAGACGATTGGGACGACGACGAAGAGGAAGACGATTACTGAGTAACACCCCGGTCGCCGGACTTAAGACAAAACGACGACGCGGGCCGATCCGGCCTCGCGTCGTCGTTTATGTTTGAGGGACTTTGTAAGCTGTCGCCGGGCTACTTGTTCGGCACGTGTTGCTGGCGGGTGCGCTCAAAGAGTTCTTCAAATTCGGGGCGCTCGCTCTTGTTTTTCTTACGCCGCCTGCTTTCGGCGTCGCCGCGCTCGCCCTTCATGGCCTGGCGCAGGGCCTGTTCCATGGCCGTCAACGGCTTCTCATCAGGCTCGTCATCTTCCGGCGTAAAGTCGTCCAGCGCCTTGAGGCTCAAATCAATCCGGCGCTTCTTGCGGTCAACGGCGATCACTTTGGCTTCCACTTCCTGAGCCATTTTTACCACTTCAGCCGGGTCGTCCACGTGGCCGCTCATCATCTCGCGCACATGAATGAAGGCCGAGCGTTCAGCGCCAATGTCCACGAACGCGCCGAACTTCTCAAGTTTGTTGACCTTGCCTTTGACGATCATGCCGGTTTTGATCTCGTCCCAGTCGAGCTTGAGGGGCTCAATCAGAGTCAGGTCAATACGGCCTGTGTTGGCGTCGGTCTTGCGCACCCAAACGGTGACGTCCTGGCCGACGGCCACCACGTCCTCCACCCGGTTGGTTCGCTCTTTTCGCAGTTGCGAAATGTGAAGCAGGCCGTCTTTTTCAGCGCCCACGTCCACGAACGCGCCGAAGAGTTCGATCTTTTTGATTTTGCCCTGTAGCTGGGTCTTGGGGCGCAAGTCGGCTATTTTGATGGGATCGGTCGTCGCAACATCATCACTCACAGGAATACTTCCTCCAGTTATTTTAAAAAGGTGGCGGCAAAAGGCAAGCCGCCTCAAAACCACGGCGGCTGAATGAGAGAACTTGTGAACGGCATTATACCTAGCGGGGAAAGGCCTGTCAAACAAAGGCCAAACAAAGCTTGTTGGTAACTGCTCAGCCATCCTGATTTATCCACAGATTACGCAGATTTTCGCAGAAGGAAATCTGTGTCAATCTGCGAAATCTGCGGATTTCTTGGGCGGTTTGCAAAGATAGCCTGAGCAGTTACGCTTGTTGTGGCATAATTCCGCGTTGCGCTTGGATAGTTTGATCTGGAGAATTTATGCCTCTTGTTGCTTTGATCATGATTGACGGCCTCCGGCCCGACGCGGTAACTCATTGCCCGACGTTGAGCGGCGTGTTCGAGCGGGGCGCTTACACGTTGCGGGCCTCGAGTGTGATGCCATCTATTACGCTCCCATGTCACATGTCCATTTTTCACAGTGTGCCGCCGTCCCGGCACGGCGTCACCACCAACACCTGGTCGCCGATGGCGCGGCCACTGCCGGGGCTGGTGGAAGCGGCCCAGGCGGCAGGCAAGCGTTGCGGCTTCGTTTACAACTGGGAGCCGTTGCGTAACCTGAGCCAGCCGCTGAGTTTGCACGCCTCCAGTTTTCGCGACGTGCCCTACGATCTTTCTTCCGGCGACGCATTTGTAGCCCGGGAAGCGATCCGGATGATGGCAGATGTTGCGCTTGATTTCATCTTCGTCTACTTTGGCACGGTGGACACGAGCGGCCATAATCATGGCTGGATGTCGGCTGAATACTTGAAGCAGGCCGAAAAGGTAGATGGCCTGCTCGCCTCAGTTTTGAAAGCGATGCCCGCCGAGGCGCATGTGTTGATCCAGAGCGATCACGGCGGCCACGACCGCAATCACGGCACTGACTCGCCGGATGACATGACCATTCCCTGGGTCGTGGCCGGGCCGGGCGTCCGAGGCAATTATCAACTGGCCGGGCCGATCAGTTTGCTCGACACTGCGCCCACCCTGGCCCGCTTGCTGGGCTTCGCGCCTCACGCGCAGTGGGAGGGGCAGTGCGTGGCTGAGGCATTCGCTCAGGTATAATCGCTGAAAGACTCTTGCGGAGTGTATGTGTTGCGGATTCTAATCACCGGGGTTACTGGTTTTGCCGGCAGTCATCTGGCCGATCACCTTCTGGCTCAGTCGGGCGTTGAAGTGTGGGGCGCGTCGAACCGCCCCGACTGCCCGCCTTACCTTGATCGGCGAGTCCGGTTAACGCAAATCGATCTCTGCAACCCGGCCAGCGTTGACGAGTTGTTGGACCGCCTCAGGCCCGACCAAATTTACCATTTGGCCGGGCAGGCCTTTGTGCCGCAAAGCTGGGCCGACCCCTGGGACACGATGGAGAACAACATCCGTCCGCAACTCAACCTCATCCAATCGTGCCTGCGCCTCAACCTAAAGCAGGCGCGCATCCTTTCCGTTTGCTCCAACGAAGAATATGGCCGCCTGAACCTGGACGAACTGCCCGCGCGCGAGACCACACCTTTCCGCGCTGACAGCCCTTACGGCGTGAGCAAGATTGCGCAAGACTTTCTGGCGCAGGCCTACCACCTGAGTCACGGCTTGCATATCATCCGGGTGCGCCCCTTCAACCATATTGGCCCGCGCCAGAACCCGCGCTTTGTGGCCGCCGACTTCGCCAGCCAGATCGCCGCCATCGAGCGCGGTCTGCAGCCGCCCGTCATTCGCGTCGGCAACCTCAAAGCCGAGCGTGACTTCACCGACGTTCGTGACGTGGTGCGCGGCTACGCCGCCGTTTTAGACCAGGGCCGGCCCGGCGAAGTTTATAACATTGCTTCCGGCCGGCCCCGGCCTGTGCAAGCTGTGTTGGATGGATTACTGGCGCTCTCCACGGCCTCAATTGCGGTTGAGGTAGACCCGGCCAAATTTCGCCCGTCGGACACCCCCCGCCAGCAGGGCGATGCGACTAAGATGATGGCCGCCACTGGCTGGGCGCCCGCCATTCCCTTTGAACGATCACTGAAAGATTTGCTAACCTACGAAAGAGAACGCCTCTCATGAAAACAGCATTGATCACCGGCATCACCGGCCAGGACGGCTCCTACCTGGCCGAGTTTCTCCTGGCGCAGGGCTATCGCGTCGTCGGCATGGTGCGCCGTTCCTCCACTATTAACTTTGATCGCATCAAGCACATCCAGAACGATATTGAACTGGCGCAGGGCGACCTGCTCGATCAAATGTCCATCGTGGACATCTTGCGTGAGTATCAACCAGGCGAGGTTTATAACCTGGCGGCCCAATCGTTCGTCCCCACGTCGTGGAAGCAACCCGTCCTCACCGGCGAGTTCACCGCCATCGGCGTCACCCGCATGTTGGAAGCCATCCGCACCACCAACCCGGCCATCCGGTTTTATCAGGCCTCATCGTCGGAGATGTTCGGCAAGGTGATGGAAGTGCCGCAACGCGAGACCACGCCGTTCTACCCGCGCTCGCCTTACGGCGTGGCTAAAGTTTACGGCCATTGGATCACCGTCAACTACCGCGAGAGCTACAACCTCTTCGCCTGCTCCGGCATCCTCTTCAACCACGAAAGCCCCAGACGAGGCCTTGAATTTGTCACCCACAAAGTCACGCACGGCGTGGCCCGGATCAAACTTGGCAAAGCCAAAGAGCTTAAGTTGGGCAACCTGGAATCGCGCCGCGATTGGGGCTATGCCGGCGATTACGTGCAAGCCATGTGGCGCATGTTGCAACAGGAGAAGCCGGATGACTTCGTCGTCGCCACCGGCGAGACGCATTCGGTGCAGGAGTTGTGCGAAGTGGCCTTCGGGCGCGCCGGCCTTGACTGGCATGACTATGTAACGCAGGATCAAAAATACTTCCGCCCCGCCGAAGTTGATCTCCTCGTCGGCGACCCGGCCAGGGCCGGCAAGGCGCTGGGCTGGGAGCCAAGCGTCTCCTTCAAACAATTGATCGAAATGATGGTGGACGAAGACATCAAAGCAATTCAGGAAGGCCGGGAAGTTTGATCCACAGATCATGCAGATTTACACAGACGGGTAATCTGTGAAATCTGTGAAAATCTGTGGATGGAAATAATGTCACGACTATTTGGAACTGACGGTGTTCGAGGCGTGGTGGGCGAGTGGCCGCTCGTGCCCGAATTTGCCCTGGCCCTGGGGCGGGCCGCAGGCTCGGTGCTGGCCGCCCATTCCAAACAGCCCACCATTCTTGTTGGCCGCGACACCCGGCAGTCCGGCCCGATGTTGCAAAGCGCCCTCGTCGCCGGCCTGCTCGCCGGCGGCGTGGACGTGCTTGAGCTTGACGTCATCACCACGCCCGGCATCTCCTGGCTCACGCACAAACTGGGCGCGCGGGCCGGCGTTGTCATCTCAGCCTCGCACAATCCTGTTCAGCAGAACGGCATCAAGTTCTTCGGTCCTGAAGGCCACAAACTGCCCGAAGCCCTCGAAGAAGAGATTGAACGCATCGCCGACCCCCAACCCGAAGACACCATCCCCAACACAACCCGCCCCAAGATCAGGCCGGGCCGAATCATGGACGGGCACGGGATGCGTGAACTATATATTGAAGGCCTCCTGGCCGAACACCACGATTTGCAATTGGATCGCCTGACCGTCGTGTTGGATTGCGCCAACGGCGCCGCCTCTGAATACGCCCCCGAAATCTTCGCCCGGGCCGGAGTGAACGTGGTCGCCATTCACGCCTCACCCACCGGCCTCAACATCAACGTGGATGCCGGCTCTGAAAACGTGCGTCAGTGGCCGGGCAAAATGAAGAACCTGATCCAAAGCTACCATGCCAATTTTGGCGTGGCGTTTGACGGCGACGCCGACCGGGTCATCTTTGTTGACCAAAATGGCGGCGTGGTGGATGGCGACCACATGCTTGGCATGTTGGCCCGTTACTTCGACAAACGGGATCAACTACTGGGCCGCTCACTCGTCACCACCACCATGCGTAACGCCGGCCTAAAAAAGTTTGCCGAAGCCGCCGGCTGGCAACTTCACGAAACGCCGGTGGGCGACAAATACGTGACTGAAAAACTCATCGAACTTCGCCGCAACACACCGCAATCAGGCGGGATCGGTCTGGGCGGTGAGCAGTCGGGCCACGTGATCCTGCTGGACGACTCTCACGTCACCGGCGACGGCATGAGAACGGCGCTGTTCGTCATGCGCGCCTTCATCGAATCTGGCGCAACATCAATGGCCGAGTTCGCCGCCGGGATCGGCAAGACGCCGCAGGTGATCGCCTCTGCCGACGTGGGGCGCGGCCCGCGCCTCGACAAGTTTGCTTTGGTTGACATCGAGAACCAAACTCTGGCCGGCCACCCCGGCCTCACTCGCATTAACCTGCGCTATTCTGGAACCGAATCTAAATTCCGGGCCATGCTCGAATCCGACGGCCAGCAGTCCGAAGAAGCTCTGGCCGGCATTGCCGCCAGGATTTGCCGCCAGATTCAGGCGGCCTCTGGCATGAATGGCGGCGGCATTGAAATTCAAGACTGTAGCCGGGGCGGCCTTTTGATGACAACGGATTGAACGGATGTAAACGGATAGTTTTGAAGATTATCCGTTCAATCCGGTGCGCCGATGAAAACTGGTAAGGTGTCAAGAGTGAAAGTCACATGCGATAAAGGTCTAGCGAACCAAATCGGCCCTGAGTCATGCGTGGGCGGGAGAAATCCCGTCGGCGAAGCGTTGACAAGGGAACTAGTAGGTCGGGTATTGAGCCACGAAATACGGATCAACTTCGGAGCGCCAACGTGGTCGGATACACGGAAGGCAACACTGTGCCGAGCGATAGCTGGACGACCAGCCTTGCGCGAGTTCGGGACAGGCTCTGCGTGGTCAGAGACCCCGCACATGCTGGGAAACACTTTACGCAGGAATCGGGAGAGCCTGAAGTTGCCTGTTGCGGAAGATGGAACGACAGGTTGCATCGGGAAGTCTAAGGACGCAAGCCGATGAAGAACGACTACAGGCAGTCGGACGGGGGCGTAGTACCTGAGAAATCTCCGAACATCACTGAACGAACAGGGATGGAGGAGATGGAGGGAAGGCCGCCGACTAAAGGGAATGTGGTTCAACCCGTCATGCTCTGGACACAGAGCCGGGACAATGGCATGGAAGCGGCGTTGAAACGCATCCGAATAGCAGTGGAACGAGAAAAGGAGGTCAAGTTCACCGCGCTCTACCATCACGTCTACAACGCTGACCATCTGCGCGAAGCGTATCTCCGCCTCAAACGAGATGCCGCGCCGGGGGTGGACGGTGAGACGTGGCAACAGTACGGGCAAAACTTGGAGAACAATCTGCAAGACTTGTCTGCGCGGTTGCGGCGTGGAGCGTACTGGGCAACTCCGGTTCGGCGGGTGTACATACCCAAAGCTGACGGACGCCAGAGACCGTTGGGAATACCGACGCTGGAAGACAAGATAGTGCAATGGGTGACAGCGCAGATATTCACGGTCATTTGGGAAGCGGAGTTTCTGGGCTTCTCGTATGGATTTCGACGGGGGCGCAACCCGCACAGCGCGCTGGATGCGTTGACAGTCGGAGTCACACAGAAGCAGGTGAACTGGGTGCTGGATGCGGACATTCGCGGGTACTACGACACCATCTCCCACGATTGGCTGGTGAAGTTCATCGAGCATCGGGTTGGGGACAAGCGCATCGTGCGTCTCATCCAGAAATGGTTGAAAGCCGGTGTGCTTGAAGAAGGGAGTTGGACGCCGAGTGAAGAAGGGACGCCGCAAGGAGGGCTGATTAGCCCGGTCTTGGCGAACATCTATCTTCACTATGTGTTCGACCAGTGGGCGCACCAGTGGCGGAAGCGGAACGCGCGTGGGGAAGTCATCCTCGTGCGGTACGCCGACGACTTCGTGGTGGGCTTTGAGCATCGTGAGGAAGCGGAGCAATTTCAAGGCGAACTGACGGAGCGACTGAAGAAGTTCAATTTGGAACTGCACACCGACAAGACCCGACTGATTGAGTTCGGACGCTATGCGGCGACGAACCGCGAGAAACGGGGCGAAAGCAAACCGGAGACGTTCAACTTCTTGGGCTTCACGCACATCTGCGGTAAGACTCGGAAGGGATACTTTACGGTGAAGCGGCAAACGATGCGAAAACGATTGCGGGCGAAGGTGCGAGCAGTGAAACTGGAACTGCACCGACGCCTGCATGAGCCAATCCCGAAACAAGGCGCGTGGTTGCGGTCGGTTATCTTGGGACACTTTCGGTACTACGGTGTGCCAATGAATAGTCCGGCTCTGAGCGAATTCCGAAACCAAATCGTGAGAGTGTGGAAGCGCGCGCTGGAACGGCGCAGTCAGAAAGCCCGCCTCACTTGGGAGCGGATGTCTCGCTTGGGGCGTAACTGGTTGCCTTATCCTCGTATCTACCATCTGTATCCGTCTCAACGGCTAATCGGCTGACCTAAGGTAAGAGCCGGATGCGGTAACTCCGCTCGTCCGGTTCTGTGAGGGGGGCGACCCGTGAGGGTCGTCCCTACCTCGACTTTCATCCGTTGTCAAAAAAGCTATGATAAGAATTAACCAAACCATCATCATCGTCCTCGACAGCGTTGGCGTTGGCGACGCGCCGGACGCCGAGGCCTACGGCGACGTTGGCTCGAACACCACCGGCAATATCGCTCGCGCTGTAGGCGGCTTGAGTTTGCCCAACCTGGCAATGCTTGGCCTCGGCCATCTTGGGAACTTCGACGGCATCCCAGTGGTGGAAAAGCCGACCGGCGCGTATGGCCGCCTGACCGAAGTGTCGGCGGGCAAGGACACGACGACCGGCCATTGGGAGTTGGGCGGCGTCTCGCTCAAGAAACCGTTTCCCACATTCCCCAATGGTTTCCCAAAAGAATTTGTGGAAAGTTACGAGACTCGAATCGGTCGAAGAACGCTCGGCAACTATCCCGCCTCTGGCACGGTCATTATCGAGCAACTGGGCGCAGAACACGTCGCCACCGGCAAGCCCATCATCTACACCTCAGCCGACAGCGTGTTTCAGATTGCCGCTCACGAAGAAGTGATTCCAATTGGCGAGCTTTATCGGCTGTGCGAAATCGCCCGCGAGATGTTGGTGGACGAATTAGCTGTGGGGCGGGTGATTGCCCGTCCGTTCGTCGGGCCGGTCGGCGCATTCAAGCGCACCGAGCGCCGCCGCGACTTTTCACTCACCCCGCCGGCCGACACGATTTTAGACAAGGTGAAGGCGGCAGGGTTAATGTCGGCGGGGGTGGGCAAGATCGAAGATATTTTCGCGCATCGCGGCCTGACCGATGTCAATCACACCGGCAACAACGAGGCCGGGGTGACGGCCACCATCGAGTTCATCAAGACGCGCCGTCCCGGCCTGATCTTCACCAACCTGGTGGACTTCGACGCGCTGTACGGCCACCGCAACAATGTTGAAGGATACGCTCAAGCCTTGCGTGACTTCGACCGCCGCCTGCCGGAAATTCTGGCGGCGATGAGCGATGACGACGTGCTGTTCATCACCGCCGATCACGGCAACGACCCGACCACGCCCTCGACCGATCACTCACGCGAGCGCGTGCCACTGCTGGCGGCGGGCAAGCGCATCAAGCCGGTTGCCATTGGCACGCGCGGCTCGTTTGCCGATTTGGCGGCTACGGTTGCCAACGTGCTGAACGTAGAGCCGCCAAATGAAGGCTCAGAGTTTGCATCTGTGATTTTGTAGGGGCGAAGCATTCGGGCGAGAATTTTGGCGAAGGGTGAGTTTGCCCTCCGAATGCTTCGCCCCTACCCCAAAACCAGACATATTTGATACAATTCTCACAAGTGAAATTGGTTGATACGCATTGCCACCTTGATATGTCCGCTTTCGACGCCGACCGGGACGCAGTGATCGCCCGCGCCCGCGAGGCCGGGGTGGGGCGCATCATGAACCCGGGCGTTGATCTGGACTCGAGCCGCCGGGCGGTGGCCCTGGCCGAGAAGTATCCCGAAGTCTATGCCGCCGTTGGCTTTCACCCGCACGACGCGGCCAAACTGGGCGCGGATGAACTGAGAGAGCTTCGGGTGCTGGCAACACACCCGAAGGTGAAGGCGATTGGCGAGATCGGGCTGGACTACTATCGCAACCTTTCGCCGCAGGACGTTCAGCAGAAGGCGTTTCGGGCGCAACTGGAGCTGGCCGCTGAGTTGAGCCTGCCGGTGATCATTCACAACCGGGAAGCGTTCGCCGATGTGATCGGGATGTTGACAGAATGGGGTTGGGCACGAGAGGCGGCCAGACCGTCCGGCGTCCTGCACTCGTTCAGCGGCGACCGGACTCAGGTGGAGCCGTCTCTGAAGGTCAACTTTCTTCTGGGCCTCACCGGGCCGATCACGTTTCCGAAGGCCGACGAGATGCGCGCTGTGGCCGCGACTGCGCCCCTCTCGAAGTTATTGGTTGAGACCGATGCGCCTTATCTGACGCCCGCGCCGCGCCGGGGCAAGCGCAACGAACCGGCTTACGCGCGTTACGTGGCCGGGAAGCTGGCCGAGGTGCGTGGCGAAGACTTTGAAACGATTGTGAGGCAGACGGGCGCCAACGCCAGTCTGCTCTTTGAATGGAGTAATTCCGATTGACTACGATAACCAAATCTTCCATGACTGAACTGCTCTCGCCTGTGCGCGACGGGCTGAAGGCGGTGGAAGATCGGATGCGCGATTATGTGCCGGATCAGCACGAGGCCCTGACAGCGGCCATCAACCATTTGCTGGCCTCGGGCGGTAAGCGGATTCGCCCGGCCATGTCTTTGCTCGCGGCCGGCATTTTCGGCGCGGACTCGGATGAGGCGGTCTCGGTGGCCGCTTCGATTGAAATGTTGCACACGGCCACGCTGGTGCACGACGATTTGATTGACGGCTCGCTCTTGCGGCGCGGCATTCCCACCCTGAACGCCAACTGGAATGCCGGGGCCACCGTCCTCACCGGCGACTACATCTTTGCCCGCGCCGCCGACCTGGCCGCCCAGGCCAACAGTGTGCGCGTGATGCGTATCTTTGCCCGGACGTTGATGATCCTCGTCAACGGCGAGATCAACCAGATGTTCAAGAGCCGGGGCATGGCCAGCCGCGACGACTACTACCGCCGCATCTATGCCAAGACCGCCTCTGTTTTTGAGGCGGCCACCGAGGCTGGGGCGGTGGTGGGCCGGGCGACCGAGGATGAAATTTCGGCGCTGGCCGAATGTGGCCGGCAGGTTGGCTCCGCTTTTCAAATTGTGGACGATATTCTGGACTTTGTGGGCGACTCGGCTCACATTGGCAAGCCGGTGGGCGGCGACTTGCGGCAGGGGCTGGTGACGCTTCCGGCGCTCTACTTCCTGGAAGAACATCCCAACCATCCTGATCTCAGAGCCTTGCTCAACGGCCACATGGGTGACGCCGCCATTACCGCCCGGGTGGTCGAAGCCGTAAGCAACTCCGGCGCGATTCGCGCCTCACTCAACGAAGCCCGCGACTTTGCCAACCGGGGCCTGGCCGCGCTCGACACACTTCGCAGCCCCGCCGGCCCTTATGCCGACTCTCTGCGCGGCCTGGCCGATTACGTCGTCAGCCGCGATCTCTGACGCCGATGAAGATCGGCTTCGTCACCGGCGAATACCCGCCCATGCAAGGCGGCGTGGGTGACTTCTCGCGCGAACTCGCCCACGCCCTGGCCGCCCTGGGCCACGATGTTCACGTCATCACCCATACTTCCATCGGTAGTGGCGACTTTAGTCGCCCCTTGCCGACGACTAAAGTCGTCACTACGAACGTCAACGTTCATCCCATCACTCGCTCCTGGAATCTTCAATCTCTACTCTTTGTTCGCCGCCTCGTCCGCGCCCTCTCGCTCGACCTCATCAACATTCAATACCAGGCCGCCGCTTATGGCATGACAGCGCCGATTCACGCCTTGCCGAAAGTGGCCGGACTGCCATCGGTTGTCACCTTTCACGATCTTCGCGTCCCTTACCTTTTTCCAAAGGCAGGCCGCCTCCGCCGGGACGCCGTCAACACCCTCGCCCACTCGGCCTCCGGCGTCATCGTCACCAACCCCGAAGACCGGCTGGCTCTCGAACGCGACTCACGCATCAAACATCTCGCCGAGATTCCTATCGGTAGCAACATCAAACCCTTTGCCACCCACAACGGAATACGAAATACGCAATACGGCCCACGTTGGGGCTTCACGGACTCAGATGTCGTCGTTGGCTACTTCGGCTTCCTCAACACCAGCAAAGGCGGCGAAACCTTGTTCCGCGCTCTCGCCCAATTGCCCAATTACAAATTGCTTTTGATCGGCGGGCGCGCCGGAACCAGTGACCCGACCAACGCCGCCTATGCCGCCCAGCTTGACTCGCTGGCCATTCAACTTGGCGTCGCCAGCCGCATCATTCGCACCGGCTTCCTGCCGCCCGCCGAAACGACTCAAGCCCTCCTCGCCTGCGACCTCATGGCAATGCCCTACGTTGACGGCGCTTCCTTTCGGCGCGGAACGTTCATGGCCTGCCTGGCGCACGGCCTGCCTACCATCACCACCCAACCGGCCACGCCTCTGCCGCAACTGCGCGACGGCGACAACATCCGCCTCCTGCCACCCGAAGACCCTGCCGCCCTCGCCGCCGCCATCCGCGAACTGGCCGCCGACTCGGCTTTGCGCCTCAAACTATCTATCGGCGCGCTTGAACTCGCCGAGGAGTTCACATGGGATAAAATAGCGATGCAGACGGCGACCTTCTTTGAAAAGATTCTGGATCGCCAGGAATAATTGCCTTTTACAAGAACCTATCAAGGACAAGGGAAAACCCAATGGGCAAACGATCAGAAGAAGAAACTGTCCCCGCCAAGATGAAGCCGATCTACGAGGCTATCGTTGCTCGAATAGAGGCTGTTTGCAAGGAACACCTCAACGACGAATATGCGACTTTGAGCCGACAACTGGCGGCGGCGCTGGCTCGCAAGCGGCCTTCTCCGCTTGAGCGCGGCAAACCTGAAGTCTGGGCTTGTGCTGTCGTGTATGCAATTGGCACGGTCAACTTCCTATTCGATAAATCTCAAACTCCGCACATGCGGGCCGACGAACTCTGCGCGGCCTTCGGCGTGAGCGCCAGCAGTGGATCGGCCAAGGCTAAACTTATTCGGGATATGTTTGACTTGTTTCAGTTTCACCCGGAATGGACCCTGCCGAGCCTTGTTGACAGCAATCCGTTGGTGTGGATGCTCAGCGTCAACGGCATGATTCAAGATATTCGGTACATGCCTCGCGAGGCCCAGGAAGTTGCCTATCTCAAAGGCCTCATCCCATACATTCCAGCGGATCATCCCGAACGACTCCCGAAACGCTCCCGGTGATTCAAGTCGCCTTGCGCAAACTACAACACGCCCCCCGAAGGGGCCAACCCATCTTCTGGCTTGTCGTTAGCTTTATCATCGTTGGCTCAATCTACGCCGTCACCACGCCCCTCTTCGAAGCCTCCGACGAACTGTGGCACTACCCGATGGTGCAACATCTTTCGCGGGGCGGGGCGCTTCCGGTGCAGGACCCGAACAACGTCGGCCCGTGGCGGCAGGAGGCCAGCCAGCCGCCGCTGTATTACTATCTCATGGGCTGGGCCACCGCTTGGGTTGACATCGCCAAAGGCGATGACATGCAACAAGTTCGCTGGCTCAACCCGCACGTAGATAACGGCATCATCACCGCCGACGGCAACATCAACCTTGCCATTCACACGCCCGCTGAGAACTGGCCCTGGCGTGGAACCGTGCTGGCCGTGCGCCTCGTTCGCCTGCTTTCAGTCCTCATGAGCGCAGGCACGGTGCTGTTCACCTACCTCCTCGCCCGCGAGTTCTTCGACGACGAACCTTCGCGCCTCATGAGCGCCGCCATCGTCGCCTTCACGCCCATGTTCGCCTTCATCTCCGGCGCGGTGAACAACGACAATTTGGCCTCCCTCCTCTCGGCGGCCATTCTATTCCTTCTCGTTCGCTTTGTACGTAATACCCAATACCCAATACCCAATACTCAATACTTGCTTCTGGGGATTCTCTTGGGCCTCGCCGCCCTCACCAAACAATCGGCCCTCGGCCTCTTTCCGCTTACTGGCCTCACACTTCTAGTGAACAGTGGGCAGTGGACAGTGAACAGTCGGAAATCGGTAATACTGTTCACTGTTCACTGTTCACTCGTCTTTATTCCCGCCCTCCTCCTCCCCGCCTGGTGGTACATTCGCAACCTCCAACTTTACGGCGACCTGCTGGGCTGGAACGCCTTTATTGCCGTGCTGGGCAAGCGGCAGGCCCCGGCCTCTCTCGCTCAGCTTTGGGGCGAACGCGAAAGCTTCACCCGCTCTTACTGGGGCCTCTTCGGCGGCGTCAATGTCCCTATGAGCGACTGGATTTACACCGCCCTCAACACCGTCGCCCTCATCGCCATCATCGGTTTGGCCGTCTTCCTTATTCGTTCCATTGTTCTATTCCGTCGTTCTAACTCCCCACTCCTTGTCTCCTTGTCTCCTTCTTTTTCTTACTTCCTGCTCTTCGCCCAACTCGCCCTCCTCCTCTACGGCCTCATTCAATGGGCAACTATCACCTGGTCGTCTCAGGGCCGTCTCGTCTTTAGCGGAATCTCGGCCATCACGGTGTTGATGACGTTGGGACTCAGAACCCTGCTCTCCGCCAGAGTCCGCTCAACCGGCCTCGGGGCCATTGCTGCCTTTATGGCCGCCGTCACCCTCATTTCCCCCTTTTCCTTCATTTCCCCAAAGTACACTGATCCGCCATCGCTTACTCAGGAACAAATCGCCGCCATCCCCAACCGCCTCGACGCCGACTTTGGCTCGCTCACCTTCCCGCCCGAAATGCGCCTGCTCGGCTACAAGCTCGATACGACTCAAGTAACGCCCGGCGGCCCGGTGCAACTCACGTTATACTGGCAATCGTTGGTGGCGATGGATCGCGATTGGAGCGTCTTCGTGCATGTGGCTGACGAGAACCAGATCGTCGTCGCCCAGCGCGACACCTACCCCGGCCTCGGCCTGATGCCCACGCGCAAGTGGGCGGTTGGGCGAACGCTGGCCGACACTTACGTGATCAACGTTTCGCCAACGACTTACGCGCCGGACAATGCCAGCATTGAGATTGGCCTGTACGATTACAATACTGGTGAGCGATTGCT
Organism: Chloroflexota bacterium; assembly: GCA_016197225.1. Classification (NCBI taxonomy): domain Bacteria; kingdom Bacillati; phylum Chloroflexota; species Chloroflexota bacterium. Next base: position 83,422 of record JACPWC010000016.1, on the reverse strand, counting down.
GATTGTTTCTGGCGATCAATCGGGCAGAGACGCGCTGAGGCTTGCGCCGCTGACCATCGCCGCAAATTCCGGCGATTTGCCAAACCCGCAAGCTCTCAACTTTGGAAATCAGATTCAACTCGCGGGCTACGAAATGGATCGGCGCGCGCTAGCTTCGGGCGAGGCGCTAACTCTAACTCTCTACTGGCGCTCAATTACACCAATAACCACTAACTACTCTATCTTCGCCCACGTTCGCGGTGCAGGCGAATCACTCTGGGCGCAGGCCGACTCGTGGCCGCAAGACGGGGCCGCGCCGACTGCAACCTGGGTTCCCGGCAAGATCGTCTCCGACATCCGCACCCTGACCCTCAAGCCCGACACCCCGCCCGGCGTGTACGATGTGGAAGTTGGCCTCTACGACGAAAACGGCAATCGCCTGCAACTCATTTTGCCCGATGGCCGCCTGACGGACAACTTTGTATTCCTGTCCAAGATTCGAGTTCTGCCCTGACAAGGATGACAAGATGAAGGGATGACAGGATGAATGCAAGGATCATCTTGCCATCTTGTCATCCTGTCACCATGTCATGCTTCATGCGCCGCTTCCTCCTTCATCCTTTCTCCTTCCTCCTTCTCGTCTGGCTCCTCTTCTTTTGGCGCTACCTCGTCGGCCAGGTGACATTTCCAAGCGGCGACTTCACCTATCAATTCTTCGTCTTCCGCGACATCGCCTACCGCGCCCTCGCCGCCGGCCACTTGCCGCTGTGGTCTGATTGCTTTTTCGCCGGCTATCCCTTCCACGCCGACCCGCAATCCCAACTCTTCTATCCGCCCATCTGGATCAGTTTTGCTCTGCTCAAGATCATGGGCTGGGGCAACTTCCCCCTCTTTGCCCTCACTCTGGAAACGACCTTTCACTATCTTCTCGTCAGCATCTTCACCTTTTGCTTTTTACGCGCCGAGCTGGGTTCTCCCACGCGCCCCGGCTCCCTTGCTCCCTTGCTCGGTTCCATCACCTTCACCTACGGCGGCTACCTCACCGGCTACCCGCCACTGCAATCCGCCATCCTCGAAACCGTCGCCTGGCTCCCGCTCATTCTCCTCATTCTCCACCGCCTGACCGAATCACCAATCACCAATAACCAATTACGCCTCATCGCTTTCTCTTCCATCACTCTCGCCCTCGCCTTCTTCGCCGGCCACCCGCAAACCTTTCTCTTCGTCGCCTATCTCTCCGTTGCCTATTTCATCTATCGCGCCGCCGTCAATGCCCGCCCCTGGCGCTGGACGCTGACACGCCTCGCCGCCATCTTCGGCCTGCTCTTCGGCCTCTCGCTCGTTCAGCTTTTGCCGCAGGCGCAATACCTCTCGCTTTCCACTCGCGCCTCGCTCACCTTCGAGCAACTTGCCAGCGGCTTCTCGTCCGGCATCGTCAAGCAGTTCCTTATCACCGATCCGGTTTGGAGCCCGTTGTACGTTGGCATTTTGCCATTAGTGCTGGCCCTGACCGCCGTGGCCGCCGTCCGCAAAAGTAGCGTTCTGTTTTGGCTTGGCGTTGCGCTCGTGAGTCTTGTTCTTTCGCTCGGCGGCAACACGCCTCTTTACACGCTCGCCTACTATCTCCTTCCCGGCTACCGCCTCTTTCGCGGACAAGAGCGGTTGGCGATGCTGGTCTCGTTTTCGCTGGCGACGCTGGCGGCGTATGGCCTGGCGGCGATCATTTCCTGGTGGTCTTCGAGGGGAGAGGGGAGGGGGGTGAAGGCCGTCTCCCTGCTAATCGTCGGCTTCACCGTCCTCAACCTGTATCTCACTCGCACCTCCACCAATCTCGTCGTGCCGTTCGATCCCTATCCTTACAATCTCATCCTCGATCCCATCCGCGCCGACCGCGAACCTTTCTTCCGCGTGCAAGACGATGCCCGCATGCAGGGCCACTTCGCTTGCGGCTACGGATTCAAAGAGTGGGGCGGCATCTCGCCCATCCGGCCTGCCGCCTGGGCAACGTTCGACGAACACGCGCCCGAGAGCTTGCGCTGGAAAGTGATCGGAATGAAATACCTGATTACATGGAAGAACGGCGCGTTGACTCGTGAGAACGAACTGCCGCCCGCCGTCCGTGTGGCCGAGGGCTTGGCCCCTCAGGGCGAGGCGAAAGTTTACATGATGTACGAACTTCCGCGCCGCGCCTGGCCCGTCTATCAAACGCAAACGACCGACGACGTTTTCGCCGCCTTGCGCGCCCCCGGTTTCGATCCTTTTGCAACTGCTGTCATTCGCCCCCCCTCTCCCCTGTTCGGCGCTCTCCCGAACGGGGGAGAGGGCCGGGGTGAGGGGGCCGTGACTGTGATAGGAGACTACCCCGGCCACCTCTCGCTGACGGTGACAACCGACTCGCCCGCCCTGCTCGTCATCAGCGAAGCCTACTATCCCGGTTGGGCCGCCAGCGTGAATGGGCAACCCGCTCCCGCCCTCGAAGCCGACGCTTACCTGCTGGCCGTCCCCGTCCCGGCAGGCGACTCAACTGTTGAACTCAGCTATCGCCCCATAACATTACTTGTTGGCGCACTTGTTTCTTTGTTATCATTAGCCGTCTGCACTCTGCTAATTGTGTTTCGCCCACGCGAAGCATCCAATCTCTAATCTCCAATCCTCCAAACTCCCTTTACATGCCTCGCCCTCTCCGCCTCATCCTCCTTGTCTATCTCGCCCTCGGCCTCGTCTACGCCCTCGCCACGCCGCCATTCGAGGCTTCCGACGAAGTGTTTCACTATCCATTTGTCCGCAACATTGCGCTTGGCAAAGGCTTGCCTGTTCAAAAATTGGACGTTCATCAACCGTGGGAGCAGGTGGCCTTTCACCCGCCGGCTTATCACATTCTCAGCGCCGCCCTCACCTTCTGGATTGATACCAGCGACTTCGACTCCCTCCGTGCCGCCAACCCCTTTGCCCGCATCGGCATCCCCGGCGCGCCGCAGAACGTCAACTACACCCGCGCCGCCGCCCGCGCCATCGTCGAGCCATTTGTGTTTCACGGCTCCGCGCTGGCAATCTACATCATCCGGCTATTGTCATTGTTTCTCGGCGTCTGCACCGTCACCCTCACCTATTTTTTCGTGAGCACCCTCTCCCCCTCTTCTGTCGAGAGCACTTCTCGACGGGAGAGGGGGCCGGGGGGTGAGGCGATTCTTGCCACCTGCCTCTTGGCCTTTAACCCCACCTTCCTCTTCATCAGCGCCTCGGTCAACAACGACAGCCTCACCTGGCTCACCGCCGTCGCCGCCCTGTTTGTCGCCGTTCATCTCATGCGTGGGCCGTCGCAATTTATCAAGAGAGAGATCGGGGATTTGAGATTAGATATTCCAACTGTTGGCGTTTTGCTCGGCATCGCCGCGCTTGCCAAAGTTTCGGCGCTCATCCTCACGCCGATCGTCGGCCTGGCTCTGCTGGCCCAAGCCGCCCGCACCCGCAACTGGCAACGCTTCTTCGTCAATGGCACGATCATCGTCGGCCTCGTTGCCCTGATTGCGGGGTGGTGGTACGTTCGCAACCTCATTCTCTACAACGAGCTTCTGGCTCTCAATATTTTCGGGCAATTCACTGCCGCCCGCCTTGAGCCTTACACCCTGGCCACCTTCTTCTCCGAGTGGCCGAGCTTCTGGCTGTCGTTCTGGGGCATGTTCGGCTCGTTCAACATCATGGCCTCGGGCTGGGTCTACAGCTTCTTCACCGCCCTGACTTTCGCCGGCATCGTGGGTGGCGTGTGGCGGCTAATTCGCAACCGGGATGCCATTCTCAAACAAGGTCGCTGGCACTGGCTCACCCACGGCTTGCTCATCCTCTTCATCGCCGTCACCGCCGTCAGTTTGCTTCGCTGGAACTTGCTCAACTATGCGGCGCAAGGCCGCCTCATGTTCACTGCCCTCGCCCCGCTCATGATGTATCTCGCCGCCGGTTTGCTGTCGTGGATTCCGCGCCGCTTCGCCATGCGATTCGTCGGCGCGCTCGCCGGCGTGTTGGGCTTCATTGCGCTTTACGTCGCCGTCAACGATGTGGCCGCCGCCTACCTCCCGCCCGCGCCGCTGGCCGAGTCGCAACTGCCCACGACCCTTCGCCCCATCAACGCCCGCCTCGCGCCCGGCGCAGAACTCATCGGCTACACCCTCGACTCGCCCGACCTCACCGCCCCCAATAACCAATTACTAATAACCCTCTACTGGCGCGCACTTTCGACGATGGACAAAGACTACAACTTGTTCTTGCACATCCTCGGCCAAAGCCGCGCCCTCGTCGGCAGTGTGGACACCTGGCCCGGCGGCGGCTTGCGGCCTACTTCGTTTTGGAAGACGGGCGAAATTTATCAGGACTCTTACGTGATCCAACTTGACCCGGACGCGGCCACACCTTCTCAGCTTTGGCTCGACCTGGCGATGTGGGAAACTGATCCGGGCTACCCGATTCAAATCACCGGCCCGGACTCTGCGCCCATCCCGTCCGTCATCGTGCCGGTGGGCAGGATCGACTCTCCCCAGTCAGTGGCGGCTACCCCTGAGAAATTAGTTGGAACGACGCTGGAAGGCGGCATTACTCTGATCGGCTTTGATCTCCCTGAATCTCCAATAACCAATCAACCAATAACCCTTTCGCTTTACTGGCAAACGTCAGAGCCTTTGCCTGCCGATTACACCGTCTTCATCCACCTGATTGATGCAAATGGACAACAGTTCGCCGCCGACGGCCCGCCGCTGAACGGCGACTGGCCAACTTCGGCCTGGCAACCGAATCGACTCGTGATCGATCCACACACGCTCGTCTTTCCTGCGCCGGGCGAGTACGCGATTCGCGTCGGTCTCTACGACCCGGCCACGGTGATTCCACTAGCGGCTTTTCGCGCCGACGGCTCCGAATGGCCCGACCGGGCAATTGAGTTGATGACCGTCAGTGTAAAATAGACCTCGTTATGCTTCGCCGCCTACCTCTTATCAACCCGGTTTTTGTTGGCGTGCTTGCCGCTGTCGGCGCTGTTGGCATTGGGGCGCTGGTCGGCTTTGCCGGGCCGCTGTTGGCTGTCATTGCGCTGGTTGCGATTGCCGCCGCGCTGTGGGCGCTGACCGATCTCGAAGTTGGCATCTGGGGCATCGTGGCGGTGATCGCCTTGTTGCCATTCGCCACCTTGCCAGTGAAGATCGTCTTCACGCCCACCTTTCTGGACTTGGCGATGGGCGGCGTGTTCTTTGTCTACCTGATGCAATGGATGTCAGGCCGCCGCTTTCGCCTGACGACTACGCCCGCCCATGCGCCCATTGTCGCCTTCATTGTCATGGCCGTGTTTGCTTTTGTGGCCGGGTTGAGCAACGGCCCGCTCACCGCCAACCTCATCCGCCACTTCGCCGAATTTATCCTCAGCATTCTGTTCGCGTTCCTGATTGTTGATTACGTGGACAGCCGCGAGAAGCTTGGCCGGTTGGCCGGCGTGGTTTTATTGTGCGGCGCGGCAGCGGCGGCGCTTGGCATTTTCCTGTACGCCATCCCCGAAACGCTGGCCGAGCGTTTGCTCTCAGCCTTGCGCGTCGTCGGCTACCCCTCGGGCGGCGTTCTGCAATACATCGAAAGCAACCCTGAGCTTGGGCAACGGGCAATTGGCACCTCGGTGAACCCGAATGCGTTTGGCGGATTGCTGGCGATTGTAGGCGCGCTGGCCGCCCCGCAGTTGACGGCCAAACAACCGGTGTTTGGCCGCCGGTGGTTGTGGGTTGCGTCGTTCTTTGTCATCGTTATCTGCCTCATTCTCACTTTCTCGCGCACGGCCATGGCCGGGCTGGTGGTTGCCATGCTGGGCCTGGCGCTGGCTCGTTATCGCCGACTACTTGGAATACTTTTGCTTGGAGCGGCGGTCATCATCGTCTTGCCGGTCACTCAGGATTACGTCTTGCGCTTCGTGGAGGGCGCGCAGGGCGCAGACCTGGCGACGCAAATGCGGTTTGGCGAATACAAAGATGCGCTGATCCTTCTCTCGCGCTACCCGCTGATTGGTGTGGGCTTTGCCGGCGCGCCCGACATTGACATTTACCTCGGCGTCTCGAACGCTTACCTGGCGATTGCGCAAGAGATGGGCTTCGTGGGCCTGGCGATTTTCCTGGTTGCCCTGGCAGTGGTGTTTGCCTGGGCCTTCGATCATCGCAAACAGGCTTATGCCGACCCGGCTTTGGAGCCGTTGTTTTTAGGCCTGCACTCGGCCATCGTGGCCGCGCTCGTCGTCGGCATTGGCGACCACTACTTCGTCAATCTCGATTTTCAACCCGCGCAGACGATCTTTTGGATGATGGCCGGACTGGCGCTGGCGGCCACCCGCTTGAGCAAAGATGTACAGTCCGTTGTATAATCGCGAAAATTAATTGTTTTGGAAGTATCGGAGGAGATCACAACATGGATATTTCAACTCAGGAAGTCAAGCGTGTTTCGGTGATGACGGTGAAGGGCCGGGTGGACAGCGCCACCGCGCCCGACCTGGAAAACGCGCTCAAACAATTGGTAGACACTGAGAAGACTCAGATCGTGCTCGACCTGAAGGATGTGGAATACATGTCCAGCGCCGGTTTGCGGGCCATGGTGTCTACCCTCAAAGCCGTCAAGCGCATCAATGGCGATTTGCGCCTGTGCTCACCCTCACCGCGCGTAGCCGAAGTTTTGCGGCTGGCAGGCCTGACTTCGATCTTCAACATCTACCCCTCGCAGACTGACGCCGTCGGCAGTTTCTAGCCGGGCGCTTCAGTTTCACACTTTATGAGCGAGAGTCGGCTCATCGTTCCGGCTCGCTACGACCGCATCAAGCAACTCTGCACGTTTGTGGTTGAGGCGGCTGAACTGGCCGGGCTGGATGAATCGGCGGTCTTCCACTGCCAGATCGCGGTGGACGAGGCCTGCACGAATATCATCGAGCATGGTTACGAAGGGGAAGACAAGGGGCAAATTGAGGTCGTCTGCCGGGCAGGGGCCGGCGTGCTCTCGATAGAACTCCGGGATCAGGCCAAGCCGTTTGACGTGTCTCAGGTGCCCGAGCCACAACTCAACGTTTCCATCGAAGAGACGGCGGTGGGCGGGTTGGGCGTGTATTTTATGAAGAAGATGATGGATGAGGTGAACTTCGTCTACAAGGACGGCACCAACTCATTATTGATGGTCAAGCGCCGATCTCAGACGGAACCGTAACCGCCACCCTCACCCAAACAGCGAGGCAGGATTGAAGTATCCTGCCTTTTTTGTTTAAACGCCCTTTTACTGGTTGCTGGCGACTTGCTGATCGAAGTAGTTGTACACCGCCCGCGAAATGTCGGCGATGATCTGGCGGCCATAATCCCAGTCGAGATAGTCGGGCGTCCAGATGTATTCGACCAGCACGTAATCGCCGTTTTCCGAGAAGACGATGGAGGCGTCGCCGTAAGCGTTATCGCTCAGGCCTTCTTTGTGCGCCACCCGCACGCCTTCGGGGACGCCGCCTTCGATGAGAACCCCGGTTTCGTTTTGAGCCAGGTAGCTCAAAATGGTCTGGCACTCGCTCTGGGTGATTTTGCCGGGGAAGACGACGGCGAACGCGCCGCCGTTGGCGCTGGCGCACTGGTAGAGCATGTGGAGCAGGGAGGCGATATCGTCGGCGGTGGCCTGGATGTAAGGGTCGGGGTTGGTGTTAAAGTCGGCGCGCTGGTTGGCCGGAGACTTGATCGGAGAGACTTCGTCTTTTTGATCAAAGGCTTTGGCCATGAAGGTGTTTTGCAGGCCGAGCAGGCGCAGGTTGATGGTGAGCGTTTGCGCGCCGCGCAGGGCGCTGTTGTTGCCCAAATCCGTAAGCAACAGGTTGGCATGAAAGTTGCTGGAACGCCAGAGGGCTTCGGTGACTTGTTCGATGGTTTCAGGGCCAGGCTCGGTGTCCCACTTCCAGTACGTTTGGATGACGATGGGGATTTTCATGACGCTCATGCCGGTGAAGGCTACGTCGGCGTTGAGTTTCATCTCTTCGCCGGTCTTGAGGTCAATAACGACGATGCTGGCGACGCCGTTGAAATTGCGATTCTTCAAGTAATCGCCGACGATCTGGTTGAGGGCGTCGATCTGGGGGCGGGCGGCTCCGCCTTCGGAGACGGTGAGGGCGGCGCGGCGGTTGGTGGACTGGCGCAGGGCAAAATCCACCACGGCCATTGAAGAGTCAATGTCGAGCGAATAGCCAGGCTGGCCGGGGCCAAAGGTGAGGGTCACCGAGTCGGCTGAACCGGCGGAGGCGGGCGAGTCGTAGCGTTTGGCAACATCGGCCAGAAAGTCATGCAGTTGCGCGTCCGAGTATTCCGTTACCAGGTTGACTTCCACCAGCCGGCCCGGTTGCCGCCAGAGGTAGTTCCAGAACCCGTCCCAGAAGCTGGAGTCGGTGCGATAGGTGTCGGCCCGGGCCAGCATGACTTCGGTGTCGAGGCGGAAGCTGATCTGCGCCGGGTCGAGGGTGAAGACGGCGTCGCGATAATGAAGCTCGACGGGGGCCGAGTAGACCCGCGACAGTTCAGCCCCGGCTTCCTGCCGGGTGAGGCCGCCCACTGGCACGCCGGCCACCACCATGCCCGCCGGCAGGCGCTCGCGCACGCCGCTGTAGGCCACAATTTGCATGATGAGCAGGCCGATGGAAACGACGATGCCAACGATGGCGATCCATTCCAGGCCGGAGGTGTCACTGCGTCTTCGCATGGCAAAAAGTATAGCACAAAGGAATTGGGCCAAAACTCGCTATGATATACTCTAAACAACTTTTTATTTTTGAAGGAGAAGAGGTATGCCTAGAGTGTCTTCTGTGGCGGAGGTGTTTGCGGCTATGCCGCAGGTGTTCGTGCCGGAGAATGCGGCCGGCGTGAATGCAGTGTTGCAATTTGATATTTCGGGTGAGGGCGGCGGGCAGTGGAATGTGACCGTGGCTGACAAGCAGGTGAAGGTGGCCGAAGGGGCCGCCGCCAGCCCGACGATGGTGCTGGCGATCGCCGCCGGCGATTATCTGGCGATGATCAACGGCGAGTCCAATCCTATGAACTTGTTTATGCAGGGCAAGATCAAGCTGACCGGCGACATGCAGATGGCGCTGAAGATGCAGAGCATGTTCAAGATGGCATGAACGATCACGACCGGCAGAGGCGCGAGGTGCGGCGCAACCAGATGGTCGGACTGTTGGGCGGCCTGATCACCGGGGCCATCATCGGCAATTCGTGGCCGGGTGTGCGCGAGGCAGTGGGCGGCGCGGGCGGGGTGATGCTGTGGGGCGCGGCGATTGGGGCCTCGCTTGGCTCACTGCCCCAGTTTGAGAAGGCAGGCAAAGTGATCACTCGAAGCGAGAACCGCGCTTTCAATCTGATGGTGGGGCTGAGTATTCCAACGCTGGTGATCGGGGTGCTGGCGGTGGTGTTTGTGAGGCGATAAAATATATAAACCTACGCACTTGTAGCGATGAGTACTCGATCTGATGATCTGATATTCTCATTTGGTGTTTAGAAAGATGCGCTTATAATTAGATGGAAGTCGCGTCTGAACCCACGCTCCACGTAACGGACTTGGGTAGGAGGAATCCTTTGGATATTGAAATTTTCACATTGTGTGATGCAGCGGCAGACTATCAAGGCCGATTGAATATTCTAGGAGTCTTTGATACTATTTTCGCATCTCAGATGCCAGCCATGCATCCCTTTTGTTCGGCGGCGTTACGGATGCGTTTTCAAATGATTGAGCGTGGTCAGCATAGTCTCACTTTGCATATTGTCGACGATGATGGCAACTTGGTGGTCCCCGCTATCGAGGGTGCTTTCAGCGTAGAGATACCTGGCAATTCACAAATTGCTTCGGCCAATCTAATTCTGAATTTGGGTCAATTACGGTTCAAGAACTACGGCGAATATGCAATCAACTTGGCTATTGACAGTAGGCAGGAGGCAACGTTGCCGTTTTGGGTTAGAGAACCTCCTAAAGGTTGAGGAGTAAGAATCATGCTACAGACCAGAACAGATATAACCACAAACGGTTTATTGACACTTGATTTTCCCACCCTTGAAAAAGACGAAACTGTGCGGCGTTCGGGGATATTTTCTACCGATCCGAGGACAGTCGCGCTTTCATCTGCTGTGCTTCAGCACGAGCGAATTACGGTTAATCCGAACATACTTAGCGGTGAACCACACGTTCGAGGGACACGCTTACCCATCGCAGTGATTCTGGATGGGTTAGCCGAAGGGTTAACGCCCGATGAGTTGATTAAGCATTATCCGCGTTTGACATTAGAGGACATTCGGGCGGCATTGGAATACGCTGCGGCAATGGCGCTCTGGTCAGAGGAATGAACGAAAGGTGAAGTTAAAACTGGATGAGGGATTGTCGTATCGGCTCAAACCAACATTGCAGGAGTTGGGCCACGATGTAGATACAGTAGTTGACGAGGGGTTGAAATCAGAGGATGATGCTGTTTTAGCCGATATTGCGCGTCAGAACGAGCGTATGTTGTTTACTTTAGATAAAGGCTTGGGTGATGTGCGGCAATATGCGCCGGGAGAGCACCCAGGCATCGTTGTTTTTCGGCTTAGTTCCACCGGGCCAGGGATGGTGAGTCGTTTTGTTGAGGATTTTGTTCGCAATCAAAAGTTGGATGAGCTGCCCGGTTGCCTGGTGATTGTAGAGCCAGGCAAGGTGCGCATTCGGCGAAAGGAAGATGATGGTGAAAAGAGAACCACTTCGGCTGATTGAGCCGAAGTGGAGTTTTTTTTATAGCACCCTCTCCAAATCCGGATTATCACAAGCTCGCCGCCCCACTTTCGCTAAATCGTGCCACTGGCCGTTGACTTTCGCCCGCACCACGTCGGCGGTGAAGTCGGAGACGGTGGGGCCGTGGTTGTCGAAGAGCGACGAGCCGACGGCATAAATATCCACTGGCACGGCCAGTTTTTCAAAGCGCCCAATCTTCTCCGGGTTGAATCCCCCTGAGACCACAATTTGCACATTGCGGCAGTAATCGCGGGCGCGTTCTTGCCACGCCGACGGCAGGCGCCAACGCTCCCAGGCCGAGTTGAGGGCCTGGCGGACGATGAAGACCAAACGCGGGTTCACGCCAAGATCGAGGGCCGGGTCGCCCAGCGGCGGCACGCTCACGTCGCGCACACTGCCGCTTGTATCCAATCGAACACCGTACAGCAAATACTTCTTCGCTTCGGTCTCGTCGCCGGCATCCATCAAGTCGCGGTAGCGGGCAAACATGGCGTCAATTACGGCCAGCGAGTCGCCGACCGAGTCGTTGTTGAAGTCCACCAGGGCGATGCGGGGAATGTTGGAAGGGCGAGTAGCAGAGAAGGCCAGCATGGCCTCGGCGGTGTCGCCGAAGAAACAGGCGATGGCGGCATGGGCCACCGTTCCGCCGCCGGCGCCGCCCCACCAGTCTCCTTGCGCGTCCGTCGAAACGAATCGCGTCACCGTCTCCTGATAATCGTGATTGAAACGTTGGACGCCAATGTTGTAAGCGTAGCCGTCGGCGGCCTGAACTTCGTGCAAGTCAAAGCGGGCCGGGAAGAAGAGCACCGGCTTGCCGCGCGCGGCGACGAGGGTGTTGTAGACGTTGGTGGCTACGCGGCTGGCGCGGGTGAGGATTCCCAGAGTAGGCGTTTCGAGCAGGGCGAAGTCGCGGTAGCGCCCGCGCGCGCGGATGACGGGCCGGATGTTGAGCGGGTCGCCGTTGTAGACGACGGTTGCCCCGTCGTGAACGGCCTCGACGATCAACTTGTCCCACGTCTCCGCAAAATGCCCTCCCTCATCAAAATAGCCGGCGCAACCGCGCAACATGGCTACAGCTTTATCCACGCCGACGACGATGGTAGTTCCGGGGCGGCGGGTGAACCACTGCATCTCGACTTCGATATTGCCGGTCTCGATGGCCCGCAGTTGTTCGACGGTGTAGCCGTCGAAACGAGGGGAGCGGCCACTGTAGTGATAGCCTTGCTCGGCAAGAGACGTGAGCATGGCGCCGATGTTCTCGAAGTATTTGTCCGAGTACCAGCCGCGCCGCATGCGTTCGAGATCGAGTTTGAAGGTGTCGTTGGTGAGACGGTGTTTGTCGAAGATGGTCATGTTTTTTGACAACGGATAGAACGAATAAAACGGATTGAAATCAAATCCGATAAATTCGTTTCATCCGTTGTCCTTGATTCCGGGCCAGCTTGTGATCGGGTCGGTGGAGCGGACGAGGCGCATGCCGGCCTCGGCGAATTTTTGGAAGGCGGCGTCGGCCTGGTCGGTGTAGTCAACAATGCCCGGCACGACGACGGATGAGGCGCAATCTTCGAGCAGATAAACTTTGCTCGCCAGGCTTTCGTCTTTGGCAACGATGCCGTTCAGCAAATCCTGAATCGTCGAGGCCACGCAGTGACTCTTGGCCTGCCCGGCAATGATGATGGCGTCGAAGTCGAGCAGGGCGTCAATGAAGGAGTAATTCTTCTCGGCGATCAGGTCGCCGCCCGGCCCGGTCATCACTTCCGGGCCAAGCGCCGAGTAGTTTTCGGTAAGCGGGTTGTTGCCCTTGATTTGGAAGTTGGGCGGGGTGAGGCGGGCGATGCTGTGGAAAAAGACGGCTTCCTCAAACGCCGAAACCAGCGCGTGGCCGATGCCGCCCAGCATGGCGTGGTAGGGCCAGATGGTGAGATCATATTTGCCGCTTCGTTTGAGGGCGGCGGTGTAGTGTAGCAAGTGCTGTTGGCCGTAGCCCTCTTTGAGGCGCAAGGTTCGCTCAAGCACCGGGTTTAATTTCCATAAACCTTTTTCGATGTCGTCGGCAGAAATGAGCGTGAGCGGAGCGGGGTGCTCGCCCTTATCGTTGACGAGAAAGGCGGCGTGAAAGATTTGCAGGGCCTGGTGGGTGTCCATCGTCGGACAAATTTGGGTGAGGGTTCCCAGGTTGTGGTAGATGAACTCGCACAGCCGGCGGTTGTCGTCAATCGCGCCCGTGCCGGAGCGGCCAGCCACATACAACTCGAAGTCAGGCAGGCAAAAGGTGTTCTGCACGTCCACGCCGACGAGGCAGATGCGGACCTGGTCGTCTGCCGCCGGTTGAATGTTGTGCTGTCTTGCCCAGCCCTCAGCTTCGGCGGCGCGGCTTTGGTAGGGCACTTTCCAGACCTGGCCGACTTTAGCCGGGTCGAAATGAGGTGGGAGGGGGAGTTTGGAGTGTGGCATGGCGGAATATTCCTTGACGATCACTTTATCCTGTCACTTGCAGGCCGTCAAGATGGATACATTGGATAATCCGGGCTACAATGCGGCTGAGAGGAGAAAAGTTGATGTCCGATGAAACGGAACCGTTGAGGATTAATGGCCGGTTGGTGGAGCGCCAACTTTTGGAAGCGCGACCTACCCAACGTTGCCGGATTGCCGAGTGCCAATCGTGGTGTTGCACCGGTGGGGTGTGGGTTGACCTTTGGGAGAAAGAGAAGATTCTGGCGAACGCGGAAATGATCAAGCCTCACTTGCCGCTCGACCGTCGTGATGAGGCGCTGTGGTTTGATGGCGAGCAGGATAGCCACTTGGATTTTCCGTCGGGGCGGGGCGAGGGGACAAGCGTTGTATCCGACCCCACCCACCGGGCCGGTGAGACCTGCATTTTCCTGCGCCCCGAAGATCGGTATTGCGCTTTGCAATCGGCCAGCCTGGCCAACGGCCAGCATCCGTGGTCGCTCAAGCCGTTCTATTGCGCCCTTCACCCGCTCACGCTTGAAAACAATGTTGTCCAACTCGACGACGCGAACGAGATTTATATTGAGGGCGGTCATTGCCAGCGCGAGGCGGCTAATTCTGCGCCGCTTTGGCTGACGTTTGAAAGCGAGTTGCGGCTGGCTCTGGGCGACGAGGGCTATGAGGTGTTGAAGCGCGAGGCGGGCTAATCACGACGGTGAAGGTAACGGCGTCGGCGTCTCGGTGTCGGTCGGCGTTGGCGGGATGGGCGTGTCGGTGTCGGTGGGCGGAACCGGAGTGTCGGTCGTCGCTTCCAGGGTGGGCGTTTCGGTCGGGGTTTCGGTCGGCGTCTCTGGTGTGAGTGTGGGTGAGGCGATGATCTCGGTGCCAGTGGCCGTAAGTGTAGCGGTCGGGGTGAGTGTGATGGTAGGCGCGACAACAGTGGTGGGCTGGGCGGTGGGCGCGTTGGATGTGGCTGTGTTAGTGGCGACAGGCACGCCAGGAACGGGCGTGTTGGTTGCAACCGGAGTGAAGGTGGCGACCGGCCCGACGGTGAATGTGGGCGGCGGGGGCGCAGTGTCGGCGACAACCGCCCCCGGCGGCACATACAGTCTCTGCCCGGCGCTGATGTTGGTGGAGGTGAGGCAGTTGGCTTGAAGCAACTCATTCAGGCTCACACCGTAGCGCAAACTGATTCGGAACAGATTATCGCCTCCTTGCACAGTGTAGAAAATCCAGCCGAACGGCGGGCCGCAGGGGATCGCCGTCGGCTGTTGAACCGAGGAGACGGCGGCAGGCAAAAAGAGCACCTGCCCGGCAAATACCGAATCACTCGTCAGGCAGTTGGCCAGGCTGACCACCTGGGCGCTGATGCCGATGCGGCTGGCTATTGTCAGTAAAGTCTCGTTCGGGCCAACAATCACTGGCGACCAACCCGGCAGCGGTGCGCAGGGCGTGGGCGAGAAGGCCGGGCCGAGCGTGCTCGTAGGCAGAGGCAAAACCGGCGATGGCACCGACAGAGTCTCGGTGGGAAGCAAAGTGGCCTGAGCAATGGCTGGAGGCGCGAAGAATGAGTTGTCTGACTCGATAAAAGCCAGGCCAATGCCGCCAATGACGGTAGCAGTAGTGATGACGGCGAAAATCACCCCGCCAATAACTTCGCGAAAGATGCGCATAAAGAAACTGCCTGATCCTATGGTTGCAAGGGTTGTACCTGGATCATGGGCAGGTGATAGGCGAAAAGTAGTACGATTTTACAGCAATTTGTCCATCTGCGGAATCAACGCGCGCCGTGTGAATCAGCGTGCCGTCACACTCAGCCGGAATTCGCATCGGGCTTCCGGCCTGAATGATGCCCTCATCTGAAATGGCGTAAGGCGGCAGGCCGCCCGAAAACTCCACCCGGATGATGGCGATTGCGCCGTTCGTCCGCGACTCGTCGCGCTCCACATTTTCGAGCACGACATTGGTGATCGCCAACTTTTCCGGGATCGGCGTTTCAGTTGGCGTGAGGGTGGCCGTCTCGGTTGGTGTTGGTGTGGGCGTGCTGGTGGGAAGCGTTGGCACAAAGAGCCGTTGGCCGGCCTGGAGATCGGTCTTGCTCAGGCAGTTGGCTTCTTGCAATTCGCGAGTCGTTAATCTGTAACGCAAGCCAAGCTGGAACAAGGTGTCGCCACGTTGCACAGTGTAAGCCACCCAGTTTCGAGGCGGGAGGCATGGCGTGGCGGTTGCCGACAGTGTTTGAGTCGGAGTTGGTTCGACGGGCAGAGTCTCGGTGACGGTGGAGGTGAAGGTTGGAGAGAGAGTCGGGGTTGGAGTGGGAGACGGCTCCACCGGGGAAGCCGCCACTGTTGCCTCAGCCGTGTCTTGCGGGCTTGCTTCCGCGATCAGGGTCGGCGTTACACTCCTGCCGCCCGTCTCACTCATCGCCAAAAAAATTCCGCCCACGACCGTCAGGGTGGTAATAGCGGCCAGCAATAGTCCGCCCAGAGCTTCGCGAAACGCGCGCATCGGAGCCTAATGATGGCCGTTGGTGTTGGTGGGCAGAAGCACGCTAAACACACTGCCCTGGCCGAGTTCACTTTCCACCCAAATGCGGCCGCCCTGAGCTTCGGTGAGGGCTTTGGCCACGCTCAGCCCCACGCCGGTGTCGCCCAGCCCGTCAATCAGAGGCCGGTCGGCGCGGTAGGCGCGGGCGAACACGCGACTCTGGTCGGCCGGGCGAATGCCGCCGCCTGTGTCGCGCACCGAGATCACCAGATATTCATCGGATTGGGACTCGGCGGTGACGACGACTTCGGAACTGGGCGCGGAAGCGGCGCAGGCGTTGGCCAGCAGGCGCGACATGATTTGATGAATGGCGTCCTGATCGGCTTCCACCAGCGGCAGGTCGTCGGCAATGTCCATGCGCAGGCTCAGGCCCTTCTCGCGGAACTGCGCGCCCACACTGGTGAAGGCGTCTTCGATGATCTCGGTCACTTGCACCGCCTGCTGGTGAAGCGTGAGCGTGCCCGAGTCAATGGCGGTGATGCGCAACAGATCGTCGAGGATGGTCGTCATGCGCTCGGTGCTGGCTTTGACCCGCTCTAAAAAGTTGCGTTGAAGCGCGCCCAGAATGCCCACCGACTCGCCCAGTAACAAATCGGTGTAACCGACAATGGACGACATGGGCTGACGCAAATCCTGAATGAGCGACACTATCACCGCCGGCTGCGGCGGTGTTGCCTCGCCGGCGGCGGGCCGCACCAGCGCCGATTCCAACGCCGCCAGTTTTTCCTGCAATTGCCCGATCTCGTCCTGGGCCATTTCAAGTTGGCGGGTGAGGGCCTGCACGTCTTCCGACTCTTCTTGCGCCTGGGCCGGGCCAGGGCGCGTTTCCTGAGCCGCCGCCAGCCGGGCGCGTAACCCTTCAAGTTCCAATCGTGTCTCGGCGAGCTGGCGGGTGAGGGCGGCTAGTTCGGCAGTGGTATCCTTAGCCGGCCTGGCGGCGCGGGCTTCGGCCAATTCCTGCCGGAGCTTCGCTTTCTCGGCCTCCGCCTCGGTCAGTTGCCGGCTGATGGCAATCAGTTCGTCGGTGCGGTCAACGACGACGGGCTGGCTCTCCACATACTCAGCCAACTGCTCGCGCAGATTTTTCACTTCAAACTGGGCATTCACCAACTGCTGGTTGAGGTTGGCCAGGTCTTCGAGGGCGCGGCGGTAATTGGCTTGTAGGGTAGACAGTTCAGCCAGTTCGCCTTCAGTGAGCGCTTCTTTTTCGGCGGCGGCCCCGGCCTTGATGATGGCCGACAGACTCTCAACCTGCTGGCGACTGCGCCGGGCCTGCTCGCGTGCGCCCTCCAACTCAAAGGCCACCTCTTCAACTTTTTCTTGCCCTGTGCGAGTCTCGGCCTGAGCGGCCTCCACCCGGCGGAGGGCATCGGCTAACTGCCTCTGCAAGTCGCCGATCTTTTCAATGCTCTTGCCCCGGTTGATCACCGTCGCCACAATCGGCGTTGCCAGAGACACCAGCAAATCCTGATCTTCGTTCGACCATTCTTTTTGGGTGTGAGCCGAGAAGATCATCACCGCGCCGTAACTGCGTTCGGCGTCAGCCAACGGCATGAGCAGAGCTGGGCCGGATTTTTGCAGGCCAAGCGCCAGCGCAATCTGGTCAAGCTCGGCCTGGCGAGCCGGCGGGCGCAGACGCAAGGGCCGCCCCCGGCTGATGGCCGACACCAACGACATGGCTTTGGCGGCCGGCATGTTAAAGCCGGGCAATTGCATTTCACGGATCAGATCGAATGCGCCGGCGCAGGCCAGCGAGCCGTCGGGCGCGGGCGGGTTAAAGAGCAGGGTGACATCGGCCAGCAGGGTGCGGCCAACGGCCTGGGTGATGCGGTTGACGATGTCACTGCGATCTTCGTCTATGGCGCTGATGGCGGCCAGGGCGCTGGCCGCCTGCGGGGTGAGCGACACCGCAGGTTTGGCCGCTACTGCGGTGGCGGCTTCCCCTTGCTCCGAAGTTGCTGGCAGCGCCACGCTGATCGAATGCCGGTAGTAGATCACCGCCAACAAAGGCAGGGCTGAGAGTTCGGCGATGCGTTCGGGGGCCGGGTAGTTGTCAGTTGGAATGGGGTTAAGCAGGTGATAAACACTACCGGCCAAAAGTGTGAGGAAGAGGCCAAGCGCCGTGCCCCAGTCTGCGGGGCGCAACAAGAGCAAGCCCAGGATCGTGAGCAGAACGACGCCCACTTTGGCCGATTCCCAGATGATGTCGTAAGGATTATAAGCCGCGCCCCTTGCGCCAATTTCGTACCACTGAACTCCGGCGGCGATGTAGCCGATTAGCACAGCAATGAGCGCGACGCCCAGGCCCAGGTCGGCCCAGCGGTTGCCTTCGCGGAATACCAGCGCCCAGCCGAGCAGCAGCAGAGTTGCCAGCGAGACGGCCCGGTCGAGCGGCGCCAGCAGGGCGGGGGCCGAGAATAGGCCGCTGAAGCCGAGAGTCGCTAGAGCGAAAAGAATGATTCTCAGAAAGCCGCTGAGGCCGGCGGCAGTTGCCAACCGGGCGGCATTTGAGGCCGGCCCGGCCCGGCGCTGGTGGCTGACGGCAATGAAGAAGGCAAATTCCAACGCAAACAGAGTCAGCACATGATAGATTGTGCTCCCTTCACGGGTGGCGATGACGGTGAATGCCTGCGTCAGAAATGACATTTGCTTTGGATTATAGCATGATGATTTTTAGAAGGATACTACCTTAAATACAGCCGCCGCCGGCTACTGCGGCGGCTTTTACGACATTTCGGAGACTCGCGGTTAACGATACGTGACGCTCACAGCCACCCAATCCAGCCCAATTTTTGATATTTGACAGTTCATTGAAACCGGATAGAATGTGCCTTGCCTCAGGCCGAAGTGGTGAAATTGGCAGACACGTAGCGTTCAGGGCGCTATGGCCGCAAGGCTGTGTGGGTTCGACTCCCACCTTCGGCACAGAATCCCGGTTGACTCTCAACCGGGATTTTTTGTTGAGTTGCGCCGATTCGCGGCTGACAGTATTATTCAGGCATAGTTCTTGCAGGATTTCAGAATTGGCGCAGACCTGTCAGGTGGACGCATGAGACGAGCATTGACGCAGGCTTTGAACGTCCACCTGACAGGTCTCTAATAAGGTTTCTCGAATGGCAACAGAGGCAAAACCAAGAGACCGCCGGCGCGGTTTGAATATTTCACTGCCACAATTATTGGTTGTGGCCGGGCTGATCATCGGCCTGACGGTGATCATTGACTTCAACCGCCGCATCCAGGCCGAGCAGAGGATCGTGGCCGAGGCCAACCAGCTTCGGGTCGAGGTCACTGCGCTGGCCGCCACCCAGTCGGCGCTGGCGACGGAAGTGGCGTTTGCTTCCTCGGACGCCTATGTGGCTCAGTGGGCGCATGGCGAAGGCCGTTACGTTCAACCCGGCGAAGTGCTGGTGGTGCCGGTTGCCCCGGCTGGGGCGGTTGTCACACCCGTCCCGGCAGTGGCGGCTCAACCTGATCCACCCAGTAATTTTGAGATCTGGTGGTCACTCTTCTTTGAAAACGCCTCCGGTTCTTGACCCGCCTCCGGCCCGATGCTATAATCCCGCCACGCTTATGAAACAAGTTTTGATTGTTGATGGCGCGAACCTGAATACTAACGATGGCCCCAACCGGGGGTTTCGTCTGGTTCTGTTCGCCGTGTAATTGCCTGCCCTAACAGACACATGAAGCCGCCCGGTTGCTCAGCCGGGCGGCTTTTTATTTATCATCAGGAGGATTTTATGCTCAAGACACATACTTGCGGAGAACTGCGCGCCGAATACGCCGGCCAGACGGTGACTCTGGCTGGCTGGGTGAACCGCCGCCGCGATCATGGCGGCCTGACCTTTGTGGATTTGCGCGACCGATGGGGCCTGACTCAGGTGGTGGCTGACCCCAAGAATGCCGCCGCTCACGCGGCCATCGGTGATTTGCGAAACGAATACGTCGTTCAGGTGACGGGCAATGTTCGCCTGCGCCCGGCCGGGAGCGAAAACCCCAACCTTTCCACCGGCGCGATTGAAGTTGAAGCCCTTGAGATCAAACTGCTCAACGCCGCCAAGCCCACGCCTTTTTACATCAATGAAGAAGTTGCGGTGGACGAGTCCTTGCGCCTCAAGTATCGTTACCTCGACCTGCGGCGCGAGCGGATGCGAAAAAATCTCGTTCTGCGCCACAACGTCACCACTTTCATCCGCAAGTATCTGGACGATAAAGGCTTCATCGAAGTCGAGACGCCCATCCTCTTCAAAACCACGCCCGAAGGCGCGCGCGATTATCTGGTGCCGAGCCGCGTTCACCCCGGCGAGTTTTATGCTCTGCCGCAGTCGCCGCAACAACTCAAGCAATTGCTGATGGTGGCCGGAGTCGAACGGTACTTTCAGATCGCTCGCTGTTTCCGCGACGAGGATCAACGGGGCGACCGCCAACCCGAATTTACCCAGTTGGACATGGAAATGTCCTTCGTTCAACGCGACGACGTGATGAATCTGGTTGAAGGCCTGATTACGGCTTTGGTCGAAAGCACCGGCGACAAGAAGATTCTGCAAAAGCCCTGGCCGCGCTTTTCGTATCACGATGCCCTGGAGCGTTTTGGCGACGACAAGTTCGACATCCGCTTTGGCATGGAATTACAAAACATTACCGATCTGGCGAAAGGCCACGGCTTCAAAGTCTTCGACGAGGCCGAGCAGGTCAAGGCCATCGTTGCGCCGGGTTGCGCCGGCTACAGCCGCAAGCAAATTGACGAGCTGACGGAGTTTGCCAAGACCTTTGGGGCGAAAGGGTTGCTGTGGGTTGCAGTGAGCGACGAAGTGCGCTCATCGTTCAGCAAGTTCGTGCCGGAAGACAAGATGAAGGCCATTCTGGAAAAAGTGGCGGCCAAACCGGGCGACCTGGTTCTGATCGTCGCCGACAAACCGGCGGTAGCCGCCACCGCTCTTGGCCGCCTGCGCGTCGAGTTGGGCACACGCCTCAACCTGGCCGACCCGAACGTGCTGGCTTTCTGCTGGGTCATCGAGTTTCCGCTCTTCACCTGGAGCGAAGAAGAGAAGCGTTGGGATCCGAATCACCATCTCTTCACTTCGCCTTTGCCAGAAGACATTCCATTGCTCGACACCGAGCCGGGCAAGGTGCGCGGCGCGCAATACGACATGGTGTGCAACAACTACGAAGTGGCCGGCGGCTCGATCAGAATCCACGACCGCAAACTGCAAGAGAGAGTGTTCGACCTGATCGGCCTGCCGCGTGAGGTGGCCCAGGAGCGATTCGGCCACATGCTCGAAGCGTTCGAGTTTGGCACACCGCCGCACGGCGGCATTGCTCCCGGCATTGACCGCCTGACGATGTTGCTGGCCGGTGAACCGAACATCCGCGAAGTGATCGCCTTCCCCAAGTCGCAACAGGCCGCCGACTTGATGGCCGGCGCGCCGTCTCCGGCGGAGCCGCGCCAGTTGAAAGAGTTGCATATCAAGATTGCCGAGTGATATCAATTCCGGGCAAGCGATTTTTAAGGGTTGCGCGCTTGCGGGAATGATATGAGCATGGTATAAGAAAGCCGACCCTGCTGTGTTCGTGATGCCGCACCCCCGGTTTTGAGCCAACACTTTTGTGACGGGGGCCAACTTGCCAGCGGAATGCGATAGGCCTCGAGCCAAGGCAAACCGGTGGAGACGACTCCCACTCCTGCTTCGGCAGGCACAAAACCCCGCGGACACACGGCATGGTGGGGCCTCTTGATGAAAGAAAGAGCGACTTGTTGATCAACAACCCGTCGCTCTTTTGCGTTAAACGGCGCTTGGTATATACTACGCGCTGGAGATTACGATCATGACTCTGCTCTTCAGCGCCCTGCTCGGCATTGGCGTCATCTATGCAATCGTTATTCTAGTCGGCGGCGGCTTGAGCAACCTGCACTTGCCGGGCGGCATTGATTTTCACGTGGACGGCCACGATGTTCACGTTGGCGGCGACCTTCATGCGGGGGGCGAAGTCAAGATTCCGTCGCTCAGTCCAATCACCATTTCCAGCTTCGTCACCGCGTTTGGCGCATTTGGGTTGATTGCCCAGGGAATATTCAGCGCTTCTGACACCTGGAGTTTGGCGTCGGCGGCCATTGGCGGGCTGGTGGTGGCGGTGATTGCCCATTTTGCTTTCGGCTACTTCCTCATCGCGCCGCAAGGTTCAAGCGAAGTGACGATGAAAGACATCATCGGCGCGGTGGCCGAAGTGGTGACGCCCATTCCGGCGGACAGCGTGGGCGAAGTTGCTTTTGTGGCTCAGGGTGGCCGCAAAACGTTCCCGGCCAAGTCAGCCACCGGCCAGGCCATTAATCGCAATACGACAGTGGTGATTGAGCGAATGGTAGGCGGCATTGTTTTTGTCCGCCCACAATCGTAAAACAGGAGATTACATCTATGCCTACAACAGGAGTTTTTGGGGCCGCCGTCGCAGCATTTGCTCTGATCTTTGTATTGCTGGTGCTGGCCTTCGTTTACGCCAGCCGCTATAAGAAGGTTGGCCCCAACGAAGTGCTAGTGGTGTCGGGGCGGGGTTCTTCTGTCGTTGACACCCAAACCGGCCAGCGCTCGCGGCGCAGTTTCCGTATCGTGCGCGGCGGCGGCACCTTCATCTGGCCGGTGGTGGAGCGGGTTGACGATCTCTCGCTGGAGTTAATGACGATTGATGTCATCACCACCAAAGTCTACACCGCTCAGGGTGTGCCGGTGACGGTGGACGGCGTGGCCCAGGTGAAGATCGGCTCGGACGACGTTTCGATCATTACTGCCGCCGAGCAGTTTCTGTCTAAGAAAGTTGATCAGATCAAGAACATTGCCCTGCAAACCCTCGAAGGCCACTTGCGCGGTATCCTCGGTACGCTGACGGTGGAAGAGATTTACAAAGACCGGGACAAGTTCGCCCAGCGGGTGCAGGAAGTGTCGGCGCTTGACCTGAAGAACATGGGCCTGATCATCATCTCCTTCACCATCAAAAACATCCACGATGATCAGGGCTACCTCGACGCGCTTGGCCAGGGGCGAATCGCCGAAGTGAAGCGCGACGCCGCCATTGGCCAGGCCAACGCCGCCCGCGACGCGGCGGTGCAGGCGGCCAAAGCGCGGCAGGAAGGCGAGATAGCCAAACTGCAAGCCGAAACTCGCATCGCCGAAGCCAACAAAAATTATCAAGTGCAGAAAGCCGCTTACGACGCCGAAACGAACCAAAAGAAAGCGGAGGCCGAACTGGCCTACATCCTACAGCAAAACATCACCAACCAGAAGGTGAAGGCGGAAGAGATTCAGATTTCGGTCGTAGAGAAGGTCAAACAGATCGAATTGCAACAGCAGGAGGCGCTGAGAAAAGAGAAGGAACTGGAAGCCACCGTCCGCAAGCCGGCTGAGGCCGAGCAATTTCGCATTCGCACGCTGGCCGACGCCAAGAAGTATTCGCTTGAGACTGAAGCTTCCGGTCAGGCCGCCGCCACCAGCAACCTGGGTAAAGGCGAGGCTGATGCCAACAAAGCTCGCGGCCTGGCTGAAGCCGATGTGAACAAAGCGCAGGGCCTGGCTCAGGCCGAGGTGGTGAAGGCTCAGGGTCTGTCGCAAGCCGACGTCATTCAGGCGCAAGGCTTGTCGGAGGCCCAGGCCATGGCCAAGAAGGCTGAGGCCTTTGCCCAATATACTCAGGCCGCCATTTTGCAAATGCTCATCAACAACTTGCCGGCGCTCGCTTCGGCCATTGCTCAACCGTTAGCCCAGACCGAGAAGATCGTCGTCATCAACTCTGGTGGCGACGCCAACTCTGGCACGGGTGTGACCCGGGTGACGAAGGATGTGGCTGATGTGCTGGCTCAACTGCCGGTGGTGGTGGAAGCCCTGACCGGAACCAATTTGATTGACCTGCTCAAGAACCTGCCGGGGATAGCCGGCTCAACGCCCAAACCGGAATCCGGCCAAACACCAGGTGACGGCAACCCACCCGATTCGGGCCAATAGGCTTATAAGCCAGTTTTCTTTGCGTCCTTGCGACTTTGCGCTAAATATCCCGTTACACCCGGCAGAACCCAAAAAATCTGCATGCGAAGCGTCTGCGAAATCTCCATATTTGTTTAGACAACCTTGCATTGCTTCAGTGACTGTGCTATTCTCGCGGCCATCCTCTTTTTAAGGAAGCATATTCATGTTGCGAGAGCGGGTTTCCGACGATATTTACGTTTTTACCAGTGAACTTTATGCCCAGGTGACGGCTGGGGCAGTGGTCTCCCCGGAAGGCGCTGTCATTATTGATACTCTGCCGTTTCCATCTGAGACGCTGGAGATTTTGGACTTTGTGCAGAAGCGGCTGAATGTTCCGGTCAAATACGTCGTCAACACACACTATCATGCCGACCACACTTACGGCACGTGCTTTTTCACCGGCGCCGAGACGGTGGCCCACAGCAAGTGCCGCGCTCTGCTGGACACCGTTGGCCGTCGGGGCCTGACGCAGGCTAAAGCTGACACGCCCGACCTGGAAAAAATCGAAGTGATCCTGCCAGGCATTATCTTCACCCGCGGGCAGCTGGATTTGCATCTGGGCAAGAAGACGCTGACCCTCATGCACTCGCCCGGCCACAGTCCGGATTCGATCATAGTGCTGGTCAAGGAAGATCGCATTCTCTTTGCCGGCGACACGATGATGCCCTTGCCCCATTTTGTGGACGGCGACATTGACGACCTGACTCATTCCCTACAATCCATTCCGCCGATGGGGCTGGAAAACATTGTGCAGGGTCATGGCGAACTGATCCTGCGCGGCGAGATTGACGATGCCATTAAATCAAATCTCAAGTACCTCGACACCCTGCGCAAGAAAGTAAGCCGCCTGGCCGGTAAAGGCAAGCCGCGCGAGGCCCTGGCCCAGATTGATATTGAGTCGTGCGGCAAGAGTCGCATTCCGCTGGCCGGGCTGGTGGTCAAACTGCACGAGCGCAACGTGGGCGCGCTTTACGACAGCCTGGTGAGAAGCAAATGACCGAGCCGCTCTATCATACCGACGCTTATCTCAAAGAATTTGAGGCGACGGTGATCGCCGTCGAGGGCGTGGCAATTGCGTTGGATCGAACCGCTTTTTATCCCGGCGGCGGCGGCCAGCCCAACGACGTGGGAACCGTCTCTGTTGGGGAACGGTTGTGGCCGGTCACCAAAGTTCGAAAGACCCGCCCTGAGCGGGCTGAAGGGGCAGGCGATCACATCTGGCATGAACTCACGGGTGAGCCGCCTGCTGTCGGCGTAGTTGTTCGCGGCGCAGTTGACTGGGAGCGCCGCTACAAACTCATGCGCACCCACACCGCCATGCACATTTTGTGCGGTGTGATCTTTCGCGACTATGGCGCGAGCGTGACCGGCGGCAACATGGAGCCGCTGAAGGGCCGGATGGATTTTGAATTTGAGACCATGCGGCAGGAACTGGTGAAGGAAATCGAAGAGAAGGTGAATGTCGAAGTGGCGGCGGCCCGTCCGACCCGGGTCAAAATTCTGCCCCGCGCCGAGGCCTTCGCCATCCCCGACCTCATCCGCACCAAAATCAACCTTCTGCCTGAGGGCATTGCCGAAATCCGCACCGTCGAAATCGTCGGCCTCGACCTGCAAGCCGACGGCGGCACGCACGTTGCCAACACTTCAGAGGTCGGCAAAATCCGCGTGGTGGATTACAAAAGCAAGGGTAAGATCAACAAACGAATAGAAATAGAAATTGGGGATTAGGCCTCGGATTGACCCGATGGGTTTAGTGTGCCGGTCTAATCCGCCCGGACACCATTTTCTAAAAACCACCTTCTCTCTGCTGGGATGTATCCCGGCAGAACCAGCCTCAACTGAGAACCAAAGTTTGATGGCGGATTAGATGGCCCCAATAGCAGTTCACCTTGAATAGCACGGATTTGCAGAATTTGCGGATCGCGATCCGTTCACGCTTCGCGTGGAAATCCGTGCTATTGTTTCGAGAAAGGAACAACCATGACCAACGAAGAACGCCGCCAAAAAATCGAATCTTACGGCAAAGCTTACGAGCATCTTGTAGAGGCCCTCAAGCAATTCCCGAAAGAGATATGGCAGTTCAAGCCGAGTGACGGCTGGAGCATTCACGAGATCATCATCCACATTGCCGACAGCGAGGCCAACAGCTTCGTGCGTTGCCGCCGCCTGATTGCCGAACCGGGGAGCCAGGTGCTGGGCTACGACGAAAACGTGTGGGCCAAGGCTTTGAAGTACACCGAACAAAGCACCGACGAGGCGCTCGAACTGTTCAAGTGGCTACGATTGGCAAGCTACAAGCTCATCAAGTCTTTGCCCGACTCGGCCTGGTCGAGCAAAGTTCACCACTCCGAAAGCGGCTGGATTACTTTTGACGACTGGCTGGACATTTACGAGCGTCACGTCCCGGATCATGTGGCGCAGATGAGGCGGGGTTATGAGGAGTGGAGGGGGAAGAAGTAAAGGGGCTGACGGCAAGTTTCAGCCGCGCGGCGAGTTAGAGACTCATCTGCGGGCACATGACGCTTGACCTGACGACTCGCCCGCTGGGCGGCGCGTTAGCATGGTCAGTTACAAACAGGATTGGGCCGCTCTCTATTTCAGATATGCCCTCCAACCGTAATAAAGGGCTTCTTCAAATCTTTGGCTATACTCATAGGCAAAGCAACTACAAATGACTCTCTGTAGGGCGAAAGAGCAAAAGTTGTAAGGGATACTAAGGGGCAGATTTGCGTTGGCAGGCTTAATATTGCCTTTAGAATAATTGCTTCCATATATCGCCAATTCTCTCGATTGATGAACGGAGACGCTAATATCACTTGACGGTTGGAAAGGACTTGCTCAATTACGCCGAATACAGAGGGTTGATGTAATGCTGATTCTCGTAGACGCGCGGATGATAATATTTGTGTGTAAGCCTTTGTTAATTTTTCGATATAGCCAGAAACAGAAGTAAAGATGTCAACTCGTGCCCGGAAAATTCCTCTTCGGCCAAATTCATCTTCTTGATTAGTGACACGGGCCTGAGAAACTGCTATTTTGTTGTCGCTAAGACGGAAACACTTTAGACTTTCCATGCCAATGTAGGAGGGCCACCCATTGCCTTGTGGAAGGGCTTTCTCCCACAGATGTTGAAGCTCCGTGCTGGTCAAGTCGGATGAGTGCTGTGAGATTTCATATCCCTTACCGGGTGACAACGATATTTCCGCGAATTGCCTTTCCATTCAGGCTTTTCCCTTCCGAGTTCTGCGGCCATGTATCATCCCCATTAGAAAATTGGGTATCGCTTCATCAAAGTGATTGCCATACTTGGCGCTGCATCTTTCAGCGTAGAATTGACCGCCTTTATCCAGCATGAATTTTTCTATTTCCAGTATTTCTGCCGAGTATAGTTTCAACACATCTTGCAATTTCGTTCCTCCCGGCGATTGACTCTCCCACATGTCACTTTTGTTTACTAACAAGAGAAACGCCTTGAGATTGTTGCTCGCAGCCACATAAGGATTTGCTTTGAATAGAGATGGCCGTCGTGGATTACTAGGTCTAATAATGTTCAGGATACGCCGCAATGCTATCCTGTGATCATCTGGTCGCTCATGGTCAATAACAAAAATAATACCTTGCGGCTTTACATCCAGAAATATCTGCCGCCATAGAGGCCAAGAGCCTTTCTCGCCTGAAGGGTCAAACGTCTTCTTTACTGTAACTTCCTTGCCGCCATAGATCTCAAAATCAAAATCGGATACTTGTTGGCGTCCGAAGGTTGGTTCAACTTCTTCATGAATAGTGATTCCCTGCATTCTTCTGAGTAAGGTTGTCTTGCCTGTTCCCCGATAACCGAAGACCGCAAATGTTATGCCTTTCAATTTCCTTTTATACCAGTCAATTATTTCCTTAGGGGAATCGGCTAACACCCCCAAAAGAATTTGCAGAAGAAAATCAACTGGCCCGGTGGTGGACATGCAGTTTCTCGTTTAACTCAAATTACAATCGAAGTGTAACACATTGCAGAGGACTCTAGGGTTAAGTGCGGTAACGGCGGTAACGAGCCGCCCAACTCTATTTTCAGCCACACCGCCATGAATTTAGTTAATAGCGCTGCGGCATGAAAAACCTATATGCCGCAAATCAACTCTATGCCGAAGTGTAGGCCATTTCCACATTTTATCAAACTTTTCGCCCTTGTTTTGAATCTTTCTTCGCGGGAAGCGATTCGCGGCAAAGCTTCCTGCCATGAGTCTCTAGGCTTTGGCTGGCAACGTCTCGCGCATCACCGCCGCCACGACCAGGCCGGAGAGGAAAGTGAGGCCACCGACGGCGGCAATGGCAACCGGGATGTTGAAAGCATCGGCCAGCAGGCCGGCGGCCAGCGCGCCAATTGCATAACCGCCATCGCGCCACAGACGATAGACGCCAACGGCGGAAGCCCGCCACTCCGGATGGGCAACGTCGGAGATGGCGGCTAACAGCGTGGGGTAAACCAGGGCCGTGCCAAGCCCAAGCAGAATCGCGCCCAACATCCACGCCCAAAATCCGTGGCCTACTACGAACAGCGCAATGCCAATGGCCTGCACCCACATGCCAGAAGCGATCAGCCACTTGCGGCCCAGGCGATCACTGAGCGCGCCGGTGATCAGTTGACTCAGCCCCCAGACGCCCGGATAAGTTGCGGCGACGAGGCCCACCTGCTCGACGGGCAAACCGGCGGCGGTTAGAAAGATCGGGATCAAACCCCAGACCATCCCATCGTTCAAGTTGTTCACCATCCCGGCCTGGCTCACGGCGAAGAGGGCGCGGTCTTTCCAGCTTGTCAGCAACAGAATTTGAGCAAATGACGGCGCTTGATTTGGGATTTGGGATTTTGGATTTTGGGATTTCGCTTCGTAAGAAGCGTGCGTTTTGGTTTCGCGGATGAAGAAGAGGGAGATGAGCAGGCCGAGGAGGGCAAAGGCCAGGCCGGGATAAAACGGGGCGGGGCGCAAGTTGTAAGTGGCAGCCAGGTAGCCGGTGGTCAGGGCCGAGAGGGAGACGGCCACGTAACCGGCGGCCTCATTCAAACCCATGGCCAGCCCGCGTTGTTTTGGCCCGACGAGATCGATCTTCATGATCACCGTCGTTGACCAGCACAGCCCTTGATTGATTCCCAATAGCACATTGGCAAAGACGATCCAACTCCAGCCTGGAGCGAAGATGATCAACAGCGGCACCGGCAGGCCCACGAGCCAGCCGGCGACAAGGATGCGCTTGCGCCCGATCCGATCCGAGAGACGACCGGCAAACAAATTTGCCAGCGCCTTGACGATACCGAAGCTGACGAGGAAAGAGAGGACGACCGATTTGGATGTCAGCCCAAAGTCGGCTTCGGCGATGAGGGGCACGACGGCGCGCTCCAGCCCCACCATTGCGCCGACGAAGGCGTTGACGACGACGAGCAGGGTGAACTGCTCCCAGTTGGCTTTCAGGCCGAGGGTGATAGGTTTAGCCACGCGCTACTTCAAAACCGGCGTTCGCCCACTGCGCAAAACCGCCTTCCACCTGAATCAAATTCTGCCAGCCGCGTCCCCGCAGAACCGAGATGCCGGCCATGGAACGGTTGCCATGCGCGCAGTGAACGGCGATTGGCCTGTCGGTTGGCAATGGGAGGTCATCGTAGGGCAGGCGGCCATTCTCGATGTGAATTGCGCCGGGGATGTGGCCCGCCTGCCACTCGTCGTTTTGGCGCACGTCGAGCACGGCCAACCCCTCGTCGTGCATGCGCTCACGCAGTTCCTTTATCGAGATAGTAGGCACAGTTTCTAACCGCAGGCCTGCCGCCGCCCAGGCTTCCACGCCGCCGTCGAGGTAGCCCATTAATTTATCGTAGCCGATGCGAAGCAGTTGCCGGGTGGCGTCCAGCCGCGCTTCGGCATTCTCGGCGATCAGGATGAGCGATGAGCCAAACGGAATGAGCCAGCCGGCCCAGGTGGTGAGCGGCGCGTCTACCTTGATGCTGTAAGCGCCGGGGACGTGGCCTTTGCTAAATGCTTTGGGCGAACGCACGTCGAGCAGGACAGCGCCACGCCCCAGATGCGCCTGGGCCTCTGGCGGCGAGAGCGGGGCCAGCACAGGCAGGCCGCCAAACACCTGCGGGCCACGCCGGTTCACCGCTCGCAGATGCTGATAATAAACCGGATACGACGGCAGTCCGCTCAAGGCGCGCTCGACAAACTCATCTTCGGTTTGCGGCTGAGTGAGGGCGTTGTGGCGGCGCTCGCGGCCAATGGTTGTAACACGATCTGACGAGGCGGGCGCGGCGCAAAACGAGCCGGCGCCGTGCGTAGGATACACGGCCACCTCGTCGGGCAAAGTCATGAGCCGGTGGTGGAGGGTGTCATAAAGATTCCGGGCGAGGGGGACAGAAAGATCGTGGCCCAGGAGATCGGTGCGGGCCGCCCCACCCACGATCAAGGCCCCGCCACTGAACAGGGCGGCAGGAGTCTTGTCGTCGGCTACCACCTTGAACGAGATGTGCTCCGGGGTGTGGCCGGGAGTCGCCATCACTTCAATCGTAAAGCCGCCCATCGGCAGTTCGTCGCCTTCCACCAGCGGCTGGTGATCGAAACCCAGATGCGCCTCCAGGCTGGCCCCGATCACCGCGCCCGTCTGGGCCGCGATCTCACGCGCCCCGGAGACGAAGTCGGCGTGCAGGTGCGTGTCCAGCACGTGGATGATGGTGACGCCCAGCCGCCCGGCGGTTGCCAGATAGCGATCCACGTCACGCAGAGGGTCAATGATCACAGTCAGCTTGGTGTCGTGCGAGCCGAGCAGGTAAGCTGAGTTGCCGAGGTCTTCGTCCACAAACTGTTCGATGAACATGGAGGCGGCGGTCATTGGGGTTATCGGGAAGATGGCGTCTGGGCCGGAGGCCGGCTAATGGCCTCCAGAAACCAACGCGGGGCGCGTGACTTCAGTCGTCCGCCGCCGTTGATCTCTGGCTTGCGCCGCTCGTCGCCAGGCTCGCCGACATCACAGCGGACGCGCGCGTGGCTGTGGCACTCGCCGCCGGTTTCGTAGACCTCAAAGCAAATTGGGCAAATGTAGAAGATGATAGTGCTCATAAGTTCGTCTCCTTTACTCCCTTCAAAGGCTCTGTCGAGACTGGCATTTTGGAGTATTGTACTCCTGGTTGCGGCTGTCGATTCAATCGAAATTGACGTGTAAAAGGTGTGCTAGAATTCAGGCAACTTCGGTCTCCAGTCGGCACGCGCCGGGCGCGCGTCGGCGTCGGGCATCCCCGCTCGTACGAGAAGTGCTGGAGGCCAGTTGCCTCGGTTGTTTAGCAGTTTGACGATTTGACCTACATTCGTTGTCCCAATGCCGGAGAAAAAAACAATGGCCGACCACCAACCCTACACCCTCATCGTCAACGGCCACCGCCGCGAAGTGAATGCCTCTCCCCAAACCTTATTGATGGACGTTCTGCGCGACCAACTGCGCCTGACCGGCGTGAAGGACGGTTGCGCCACCGGCCACTGCGGCAGTTGCATGGTCATCAAAGATGGCGAGGCCGTGCGCTCGTGCCTGGCCCCGATGAAAAAAGTGGCGGACGGCGCGGCCATCACCACCATCGAAGGGTTGGCCGCCTCTGACGGGGCGCTTCATCCCATCCAGCAGGCCTACGTGGATCAGGGCGCAACGCAGTGCGGCTTCTGCACACCCGGTTTCATCATGGCCAGCAAAGCCTTGCTAGATAAGAATCCGGATCCGACTCTAGAAGAGATTTACGACGGCCACAAATGGAACATCTGCCGTTGCACCGGCCACAACGCCATCATTCGCGCCGTCCAACAAGCCGCCGGTCAGCCGGTGCCGCAAACGCCCGAGGTGAAGAAGCCCCTCAACGCCATTAGCCGCCCCCTGCCGCGCCCGGACGCGGCGGCTAAAGTGACAGGCAAGGGCATCTACGCCGACGATTTATATGTAGAAGGCATGTTGTTTGCGCGGGCGTTGCGGAGCAAATATCCTCACGCACTGTTGAAGAGGGTGGACGTGAGCAAAGCCAAAGCACTGCCGGGCGTAGTTGCTGCTCTCACCGCCGACGACGTGCCGGGCCGCAAAGACAGCGGCGTGCATGAGATTGACTGGCCGGTGTTGTGCTATGAGAAAGTTCGTTACGTCGGCGACGCCGTCGCCCTGGTGGTGGCCGAGTCGGAAGACGTTGCCGAGCAGGCTCTGGCGCTGATCGAGGTGGATTACGACGTTCTGCCCGTCGTGGCCGGCCCCAAAGAGGCCGCTCAACCGTCGGCCCCGATCCTCCACGAACATCATCCAACCGGGAATTTCAAGACCAAGTATCATCTTGAAAATGGCGACATCGCCAAAGGCTTTGCCGACTCTGAGGTGATTATCGAGCGCGAATACAAAACCCAATTTGTCGAGCACGCCTTCATCGAGCCGGAAGCGGCGCTGGCAATGCCCGAAGCCAATGGCCGCCTCACCGTTTACTGCGGCGGCCAGATTCCGTTCAGCGACCGCGAGCAGATCGCGGCCACGCTCAACCTGCCGGAAGACCGAGTCCGCGTGATCAACTGTTTGATCGGCGGCGGCTTTGGCGGCAAGGAGGACGTGTCGGTGCAGGTTCACGCCGCGCTGGCGGCGTGGCTCACCAAGCGCCCGGTGAAGATGGTGTTGAGCCGCAAAGAGTCGCTCATGGTTCACCCCAAGCGCCACGCGACGATCATCAAGATGAAGACCGGCGCAAAGAAGGACGGCACGCTGGCCGCCCACGAGGTTGAGATTTATGGCGACGGCGGAGCCTATGCCAGCCTGAGCAATCACGTGATGTTGCGCGCCACCACCCACGCCGCCGGGCCGTATTCTGTCCCCAACGCGCTTGTGAACACTTATGCCATGTATACCAACAACGTGCCGTGCGGCGCGTTCCGGGGCTTCGGCGTGACACAGAGCGGATTTGCGATGGAATGCCAGATGGATGTGCTGGCCGAGGCGCTCGGTCTCTCGCCGCTGGAGATTCGACGGAAGAACATTCTCGCCGTCGGCAAGAAGACTCTGGCCGGGCACACCCTCACCGAGAGTTGCGGCCTGCCAGACTGTTTGGAGAAGGTGGCCGCCGAGATGGAGAAGCATCCATTTGTGGCGACTGAAGGCAACAAGCGCCGCGCCTGGGGTGTGGCCTGCGCCTATAAAAACACCGGCTTCGGCAGCGGCGCTTACGACGCCGCCGGGGCCGAAGTGGAACTCTTTGCCAATGGCCGGGCGGCGGTTCGGGCCGGGGCGGCGGAGATCGGGCAAGGGCTGGTCGGCGTGTTGGCCCAAGTGGTCAGCGAAGAGTTGGGCGTGCCATATCATCAAGTGGACGTGCTGGTCTCCGACACCGATCTCACGCCCGACTGCATGGCGACGACGGCTTCACGCCAGACCTACGTCACCGGCAACGCCGCCCGCCACGCCAGCATCGAGGTTCGCAAAGTGCTCAGCCAGACTGCCGCTGAAATGCTCGACGCGCCGCCGGAGAGTCTGGTGTTCGCCGACGGCTTCGTGCGTAGCAACCCCGCCTCAGGCGGGGCGAACGGCAGCCACAGCGTAGCCCTGAGTGAGGTGGTGAAGGCCGCCCGCCGCGAAGGCCGCCAACCCAAAGTAATGTATCAGTATGTTGCGCCGATGGTTCCACAATATCATCACTTCGCTTTTGGATTCGGGGCGCAGGCCGCGCTGGTGGAAGTGGACACCAGGACCGGCGAGACGAAAGTGCTCAAGGTCATCGCCGCCTGTGACGTGGGCCGGGTGATCAATCCATTGGCTTTGCAAGGTCAGGTGGAAGGCAGTATCTCGATGGGACTGGGCATGGCCCTGCAGGAAAACTTTGTGATGAAGGATGGTTACGTGGTGACCGACTCTTTACACAAGTGCCACTTGCCCGCCATTGACCAGACGCCGGAGGTCATCACTTTCTTCGTCGAAGACGAAACTAAAGACGGGCCTTACGGCGCGAAGGGTGTAGGCGAGCTGGCCTCCATTCCCACCGCGCCAGCCATCATCAACGGCATCTACAATGCCACTGGCGTTCGTTGCTACGCCTTGCCTGCCGAGAAGAAGTGGCTGAAGGAGCAATTGGCAAAGTAGAGCGAATTGGCAATTCGCTCTACAATTGAATATGACAAACAATCAACCAAACTGGCTAAACTGGGGACGCAAGATTCAAGCGATTGCTCAAAACGGGTTGACTTATGCCGAAAGCCCGTTTGACAAGGAACGCTACAAGAAGCTACGCGACCTGGCGGTGGAGATTTTCGCCGCTCACACCGGGGAAGCCGCTTCAACCATTGACGCCTGGTTCAACCTCCAACCCGGCTACGCCACGCCCAAAGTAGACGTGCGCGGCGCGTGCTTCCGCGACGGCAAAATTCTGATGGTGCGCGAAAGATCGGACGGCGGGTGGTGCTTGCCGGGCGGCTGGGCCGACGTTGGCGATGTCCCCTCAGAGGCGGCAGTGCGCGAAGTGCAAGAGGAAGCGGGTTTCGACTGCGTGGCGAAAAAAGTGATCGGCGCCTTCGACGCGAATCGGGGCGGGGAGCCGCTGGCGGCTTTCCACGCCGTCAAGCTGATCTACCTGTGCGAGATCACCAGCGGCGAGCCAAATCCCGATCACGAAATTCTCGAAGTCGGCTTCTTCGTCCGCGACGAAGTCCCGCAACTCTCGTCGGCCCGCACCAGCGCCGCCCAACTGACCGAATGCTTCGCTCATCTCGACGATCCATCGCGCCCAACTGCGTTTGATTGAGTTCGCTCCCGGTCACACCCGACACGCTTCGCGTTTCGCGGAGCGTGTCAGGTGTGACCGGCGGCTAAGAAGATATGCTGATCACAAATGCCACGCTCGTCACCTGGGATGGGAACCGCCCCCACGAAAATCGTATTCTGCCCGATCACGCCCTGAAGCTGGACGGCAACCGCATTGCCGACATTGGCCCGACGGCGAACCTGCGCGCCAAATATCCCGACTCGCCGACGCTCGACGCGCGCGGCCAGCTTGTCATGCCGGGCAACATTTGCGCCCACACTCACTTCTACGGCGCGTTTGCGCGCGGCATGGCCATCCCCGGCGACCCACCCAAAGACTTTCCCGAAATTCTGGAACGGCTGTGGTGGAAGCTGGACAAGGCCTTGACGCTCGACGATGTGCGCTACTCGGCGCTGGTGTGCCTGATTGACGCCGTCAAGCACGGCACGACAACGCTCGTTGACCACCACGCCAGCCCCAACGCCATTGACGGCTCGCTCGACGCCATCGCCGAAGCCGTGACGCAAGCCGGACTCCGCGCCTGCCTGTGCTACGAAGTGACTGACCGCGACGGCCCGGAGCGGATGAAGGCAGGAATCGCAGAAAACGTTCGCTTTATAAAACGACAAACGACAGACGACAAACGACAAATTGCGGCGACGTTTGGATTGCACGCTTCGCTGACGCTTTCAGATGAAACGCTTGAGGCTTGCCGCAACGCTCACGATGGCGGCTTTCACATTCACGTGGCCGAGCACGAAGTTGACGAGTACGACAGCTTGAAGAAGAGCGGCACGCGAGTCGTGGATCGGCTGGGGCACTTCTCCATTCTTGGCCCGCGCACCCTCACCGCTCACTGCGTTCATATTGACTACCGCGAAGCCGAGCTTCTGCGCGAAACTGGCACATGGGTGACTCACCAGCCGCGCTCGAACATGAACAACGCCGTCGGCGCGGCGGAAGTGGATGCCATGCTTCGGGCCGGGATCGTCACCTGCCTGGGCAACGACGGCTTCTCCAACGCGATGTGGGAAGAGTGGAAGGCGGCCTACTTTTTGCACAAAGCGACCAGCCGCGACCCGCGCCGGGCGGGGGGCTATAATGTGGCCCAAATGGCGATCTACAACAACGCCGCCCTGGCGAACATGTTCTTCCCCAACATGAAACTTGGCGTGCTGGAACCCGGGGCCGCTGCCGACATTATCTTTGTGGACTATCACCCGATCACGCCGCTCACCGCCGGCAACCTGCCCTGGCACATCATCTTCGGCTTCGAGTCTTCGATGGTGACGACCACGATCTGCAACGGCAAGGTGCTGATGAAGGACAGGCAACTGCTGTTTTTGGACGAGGCCGAGATTACGGCGAAGAGCAGGGAGTTGGCGAAGAAGGCGTGGGAGAGATTTGCTTCGTAGTAGAATTGGCAAAGAGGTTGCCGTTGATGAAGGAGACTAAACATGATTGACTACGAAACGATCCTTTCAAAAATCCGCCGCCTGCCTGAACCGCTACTTCAGGAGGTTAACGACTTTATTGATTTTCTCCAAATGAAGCGCGGGGGAACCGAAACTGCCGCCGGATCACAAACGACGCATCCGATCATGCTGGCATTCGGGCTTTGGAAGGATGAAAGGGATCTGGATGATTTGGTAGACAGAGTGTATGCCAACCGGCGACAACAACTGTCTCGCTCTCAAGTTTCTTTATGAGAATTCTGGATACCGATCACTGTGTTGCCATTCTACGTGGCCGCCTTGACCTGCAAGGCCGAATCTCGCCCGACGAACAACTGGCTGTCACCGCAATCACTGTTGGCGAACTTACTCATGGCGCTTGGCGATCTTTGCGCGCATCGCAAAACCTCGCTGCCGTAGATACGTTGCTGTCTGCCGTCCTCGTGCTGCCATTCGACGATGATTCGGCCCGGCGA
This sequence comes from Chloroflexota bacterium, assembly GCA_016197225.1. Taxonomy (NCBI): domain Bacteria; kingdom Bacillati; phylum Chloroflexota; species Chloroflexota bacterium. The sequence continues at coordinate 46,953 of JACPWC010000016.1, read as the reverse complement.
TTCGGCGCGCTGAAGGCGGCGCTTGAACATTCTGGTAGTGTTGTAGCCGATTTGGATTTGCAGATTGCCAGCATAGCTCTGAGCCACGGCGCACCCCTCCTTACGCACAATAGACAGCATTTCGAGCGCATCCCTGACCTTCAAATTGAAGATTGGCTCTGAAATGGCATCTGCTTACCAACTTACCCTCACCGCCCTTCCCAACATCCCCCTCATCCAACCCGGCGACGATCTGTCTAATATCATCCTCAAATCGCTGGCTGAGACGGGCCTGCAATTGCAAGATGATGATGCTCTGATCCTGGCTCAGAAGATCGTTTCAAAGGCTGAAGGGCGGCTGGTCAAGCTGTCGTCGGTGACGCCCTCGGCCCGCGCTCTGGAGTTGGCCGACCCACTGCAAAAAGACCCACGCCACGTCGAAGTCATCCTGCGTGAGAGCAAAGAGATTGTGCGGATGCGGCCCGGGGTGATTGTCGTCGAGCACCGGCTGGGCTATGTGTGCGCCAACGCCGGCGTGGATCGATCCAACGTTGCCCCGCACGGCGACTCGACTGACGATTATCTACTGATGTTGCCCGAAGACCCGGATCGCTCCTGCGCCGAACTGCGCGAAAAATTGCGCGCCGCCACCGGGGCGACCGTCGGCGTGATCATCAATGACTCGCATGGCCGGGCCTGGCGAACAGGCACAGTGGGAGTCGCCATCGGCGCGGCGGGCCTCCCGGCGCTCCTCGATTTGCGCGGCACGCCCGACCTCTTTGATTATCCTCTGCAAGTCACCCAGGTCGGCTTCGCCGACGAGTTGGCCGCCGCCGCTTCTCTGCTTATGGGCCAGGCCGCCGAGGGCCGCCCGGTCATTCACGCCCGTGGCCTGCCGTACGCCCTGCGCGACGGCAACGCCCAGGAACTCATCCGCCAAAAAGATTTGGATTTATTCCGATAGGAGAAAAAATGATTCCCGAAACAGCACAACACTTGCTTAAGTGGGAGACAAAAGCCTTTGCGTATCTGGCGCTTGCGCTTAAAGATGGCGGGCCGCAGGTGACGCCGATCTGGTTCGACTGGGACGGCACACACATTGTCATCAACACCGCCCGGGGCCGGGTGAAGGATCGCGCTCTGGCGCGCAAGTCCAAAGTGGCGCTGGCGATCCCTGAGCCGGATGATCCGTATAAGTATTTGCAAATTCGTGGGACGGTGGTCGAAGAGACCGAAGAGGGCGGCTACGAAATGATCTGCCGCCTCAACGACAAGTATCACGGCAAGAATGAGTATCCCAGAATTCCCGGCCAGGTGCGCGTCACCTACAAGATTCTGCCCGAAAAAGTATTTACCAACATCAAATGACTCTGGATCAGGCCATCCGTTCGCGGCGCTCGATCCGGCGTTACACTGCCGAACCCGTCTCAGTCGAAATTGTCGAGCGAGTGCTGACGGCGGCGATCTGGGCGCCTTCGGCCCACAACCGGCAACCCTGGCGCTTCGTGGCGATTCAGACCGACTCGGCCAAACAAACGTTGGCCGGGGCGATGGGCGACCGACTCCGGGCTGACCGCCTCGCCGACGGTGACCCGGTTGAGGCCGTCGAAGCCGACGTCGCCCGCTCCCGCGCCCGCATCCTCTCAGCGCCGGTCGTGATCGCCGTCTGCCTCTCGATGGCTGACATGGATCATTATCCTGACACGCGGCGCAAGAAGGCCGAGTACACGATGGCGGCGCAAAGCGTGGCGATGGCTGTGCAGAATCTTTTGCTGGCCGCTCACGCCGAAGGGCTGGGCGCATGCTGGATGTGCGCGCCGCTCTTCTGCCCGGACGCGGTGAGAGAGGCGCTCGGCCTGCCCGACGATTGGGAACCGCAAGCCCTGATCACGCTCGGCTACCCGGCAGATGGCGGCAAGCCTGCTTCACGCAAGCCGCTGGAAGCCGTGATGCTTTGGCGCTGAAAGAGAGGAACCGCGAAGGCGCGAAGAACGCAAAGGAAACTGGGTCTCCCGGCTTTACCGGGAAATGGGACGCGGATTCACACGGATAAACGCAGATTTTATTTTTTATCAGCGAAAATCAGCGCGCGAAGCGTCCGCGTCCAAAATGTCTTTCACACCAAACCCGGTAGAGCCAAAAATTGCTATGACGATCCTCACTTTCGCCGGTGGCGTGGGCGGCGCAAAACTTGCCTTCGGCCTGGCTCGCGCTCTCAAGCCTGAGCAACTCACGATTGCCGTCAACACCGGCGACGACTTTGAGCATCTCGGCCTGCGCGTCTCGCCCGACCTGGACACGGTGATGTACACCCTCGCCGGACTCGCTAACCCCGAAACCGGCTGGGGCCAGATCGGCGAGACGTGGAATTTTTTGGAAGCCGTCGGTCGGCTGGGCGGCGAGACCTGGTTCCGGCTTGGCGACCGCGACCTGGCGACTCACGTCGAGCGCACGCGCCTGCTTCAAGCTGGCGAGACCTTGTCGCAAGTGACGCAACGTTTTTGTCGTCAACTCGGCATAACCAGTGAAATCATTCCGATGAGTGATGACCCGGTTCGCACCCTCGTCCACACTGGCGACGGGCCACTGCCGTTTCAGGAATACTTTGTTCACCGACGGTGCGAGCCGCGCGTGCGCGACTTTGAATTTTTGGGCGCGCCCTCGGCCCGGCCCCTGCCGCGTTTGCTCGAACGACTGGCCGAGGCCGAAACTCTGATCTACTGCCCGTCGAATCCTTACGTCAGCATCGCGCCGATTTTGGCTTTGCCGGGGTTGCGGCCTCTGATCGAGTCGCGGCGGGCGGCGGGAATGCCGGTGGTCGCCGTCTCGCCCATTGTCGGCGGCATGGCTCTCAAAGGCCCGGCGGCCAAGATGATGACTGAGTTGGGGCTGGAAGCGACGGTGACGGCCCTGGCCGGGCATTACGCCGGTTCGATAGACGGCCTGGTGATAGATCGAATTGACGAGACCGTTGCCCCGGAGATCGAATCGCTTGGCCTCAAAGTGCTGGTGACCGACACCGTGATGCAAACGGACGAAGACAAGATTCGACTTGCCCAGGAAACGATAGAGTTTGCCCGCTTACTGATTACTGTTCACTGACGACTAATCACTGTTCACTTCCCACTCATGTCCATCTGGGCCATCGTCCCTGTCAAATCCTTCAAACGCGCCAAGACCCGACTGGCCCCGGTGCTCTCGCCCGAAGAACGCCAGACCATCAGCCGCAACTTTCTCACCCACACCCTCGAAGTGCTCAATCAGGTTCCCGAAATTCAACGCACGCTCGTCATCAGCCGCGACCCGGCAGTGCTTCGCCTGGCCCGCAAGCATCAGGCTTACACCGTCACCGAGTCCGAGCGCACCGAGTTGAACGCGGCCCTCACCCGCGCCACCGACGTGGCCGCGCAGTTGGGCGCGCACGCGGTGCTGGTGATGCCGAGCGACATGCCTCTGCTCGACCCGGACGACATTCGCAAATTGATTGCGGCCTCGGACGAGCCGGAGTGCGTCACCATCGCTCCCGACTGGCGCGATTACGGCACCAACGCCCTCTTCATGCGCCCGCCGCGAATCATTCCCTACGTCTTCGGCCCCGACAGCTTTGAGCAACATAAGGCGCTGGCTCGCGACCGGGGCGCGCGCGTTGAAATTTGCCGCTTTCCGGGGCTAGGGCTGGACATTGACGTGCCTGAAGACCTGGCGAAGTATCGTAAGCAACTCAAGCAGGCCGAGCGGCGGGCCGGTTGACCGAGATTCGAAAGTTTGATTGGATTTACGCAAACCCAGGCGGCGATTTACCACCAAGCCTCAAAGGCACGAAGTTTCACAAAGATTTCTTGGTGGCCCTTTGTGTCTTGGTGTCTTTGTGGTGAATTGATTGAATCAATGCGTAAATTCGGCTTGAACAAAAGACACTCCCTTTGAAGCGCAAACTCTCTCTGTTGATCGTAGCCGCTCCGGCGCTGGCGTATTGCGTTGCGCTGATCACGGGCTGGCCGTCTCTCGTTTACGGCAACGCCGAGTGGGTGTGGACTCGCCGCCCGGCCCCGCTCTCGGTTGCATTCCTTTGGCCTCTCTTGTTGATGGTTGCCTGGACGGCGCTGGTGGCCTGGCGGGAGAGGCGACCCACGCGAACGACGGTTGCCCCGTTGTTGATTGGCGCAGTGCTGGTGAGCGGTTTTCTGCCGTATACGCTCCTGTCCCTGCGCGGCGATCCGATCCGGCAGATGTTGCAGATCACGGCTTCGACGACGAGCGGCAGTTACTTCAACGTCGGCGCTCGAATTGACGACCCGAACGAGTTTCTGATCGCGCACATTGACCGGATGGGCGGTTATCGTGAAGTGCATGCGCGCACGCACCCGCCCGGCATCCCGCTGATCTTTTATATGGCCCGCAAGTTGTTCGAGGCCTGGCCGGGGCTGGGCGAGCAGGCCGGGCGCCGGCTCTTGCGCGCCGACTGTCTGCACCCGGAGATGATTGGTTTTTCGTATCCGCAAGTGGCGAGCGCGTTGGCGCAGTTTGCACTGCCGTTCTTCGGCGGCCTGGGCGTTCTGCCGTTGTTTGCTCTGGCTCAAACATTTTTCGGTCGGCGCACGGCTTTGCTCGCCGTCGGACTCTATCCGTTCATTCCAGCGCTGTCGGCGTTTGCTCCGGCCTTCAATCAACTCTACGTGCCAATTGCCCTGGCCGGGTCCTGGCTCACCTGGCAATCCATCATCAATCACCGGGTGTGGCCGGCTTACGCCCTCGCCGCCGGACTTCTGCTCTCGCTCGGCAGTTTCATCAGCTTTGGCAACATCGCCTTTCTTGGGCTGAACGGTTTTCTCGTCGGCGGCTGGTTGGTGACAAAGCGGCACAACCGGGCCGACTGGGGCCGGGCGATCACGATTGGCTTATTGATGATCGTCGGCCTGTCTACAGTATGGATCGTTTATTGGCTGGGGTGGGGCGTTTCGGGAATCGCCATGTATCGCCGCGCGCTCGAAGTGCATGGCGACATCGGGCGCAGTTACTGGCTCTGGGCCTGGTACAACCTTTACGACTTCGCCAGTTGGACGGGCCTGGCGCTCCTCGGCCCGGCGCTGTGGCTGTGCTGGCAGAGCCGTCGCAGACGGCGTTGGTCGGCGCTGGCGCTCGGCTTGCTGGGCTTCATCCTCTTGCTCGACTTCTCGGCGTTTGTGTTGGGTGAGACGGCGCGGCTGTGGCTCTTCCTCTCGCCGCTGTGGATGTTGTTGGGCGTTGCCGGCGCAGTGCGTTTACGCCTTCCATCAGTGGCGCTGTTAGCGTTGATGGGAACGCAAGCCATCGTCGCCGGTTGGATGTTGCAACCCATCGAGAGCGGGCGTGAGGGGCAGGGGTCGCCGACCCCGGTTTATCAACTTCCGTCGGACGCCCAACCTTTAGACTTCACCCTCGACGGCTCAATTCGACTCGCCGGTTACAACGTTGACGATGACAGGGTGACGCTGTACTGGCAAGCCCTCAAGCCTCTGGCCGAAGACTTCACCGTCTTCGTTCATGCCACCGACTCGAACGGGCAACTCGTGGCTGGCCACGACGGCCAGCCGCAAGACGGCCAACTGCCCACCCACTGCTGGCTGGCCGGTGAGGTGGTGGCCGACACGCATGTGTTGGGCATGCCGCCCGGCGAGATCCAATTTTCCGCCGGGATGTATCGTTGGCCCGAACTGCAACGGTTGCCGGTCTCGCCGCCTCAGCCGGGGGAGACGATTCTTTTGCAACCCTGACCCCGCCCGGCTAAATTTTGGGAAGCTGGCTATAATGCCCTCATGCCCGACCTTCCTCATCCTCTCACTTTCCGTTCCGAAATCATTGAGCCGCTCGTCGAGTCCATCCGCGCCGGCGAGTCGTGCGCCCTCGTCGGCGTGGGCAGTTCCGGCAAGTCCAACATCGTGCGCTTTTTGCGCGAGCGCGACGACGCCCGCCAGCACTACTTTGGCGCTGACGCCCGCCGCCTGCTGTGGCTGATGGTGGACTGCAACGCCCTCGACTCTTACGAAGAGCATAGCCTCTACGCGGCCATGATCGATTCGTTGACCCACGTAGTGTCCGCCCGCAGTGATCTTGGCGCGCTCAACGCCACGCTCGGCGATCTCTACCGTGAAGCCGTCTCGCCCGAACTGCGCTCCGGCGCGTTCCGCGCCCTGAGCCGGGCAGTGGAAGCGGTGAAGGCGGCGAGCAACTTCCAGTTCGTTTTCGTTCTCGACGATTGCGACACGCTGGTTCAGAAATGCCAGCCCGCCCTCTTCCGCCGCTTGCGCGCTCTGCGCGACGACTCCAAGTATCAACTCGTCTACATCACCGTCACCCGCCGCGAACTGCACCGCTTGCGCCCGACCTCGCCGGAGTTCGAGAGCTTCTTCGAGATTGCCGTCATGCGCTCGTTCGCTGTCGGGCCGTACAGCGACGCCGACGCGCGCACCATGCTGGAGCGCCTCGCCGCCCGCCTGCCGCAACCGCGTCCACTCGAGCCGTTGGCAATAGACCGCCTCCTCACCGCCACCGGCGGCCACCCCGGCCTGATCAAGGCCGCCTTCTTTGCGACCCGCGCCGGAGAGACCGCGCTGGAATCCGATCTCATTGAGACATTGATCAACGACTCGGCGGTGATGGACGAGTGCCGCAAAATTTGGGACAGCCTTGAGGACGAGGAGCACGCCGGTTTGGTTGCCGCTTCGCAGGGCAGGCCGGTGACCGGCCCGGCGCTGGGGGCGTTGATGGCCAAAGGCCTCATTCGCGAACGAACGGACGGCACGCACGCCATTCTCTGTCCGCCGCTCGAAACTTACGTGTCGCAGAAGGCCGGGGCCAGGGCGGCCACACCGCCACCCAACGCGAAAGGCGGCGAGGCCGTCATTGAAATTTTCCCCGGCGTGAAATTGGTGCGGGTGGACGGTCGAGAGGTCAGCGGGTTGAGCAAAGCCGAGTTTGATCTGTTGTGTGTCCTGGCTGAAAAGCGCGGCCAGGCCTGCTCGCGCAGTCTCCTGCTGGAGCGAGTCTTTGCCGCCGAGGCGCATCGAGCTAGTGAACTGGACGCGGCGCTGGATCGGGCTGTGGCCGAGTTGAAGCGCAAGATCGAGCCACCGGGCAAGGTTTTGATTGCCTCTGCGCCCGGCGGCGGTTATCAATGTCTGTAGCCGCTTCACCACGAAGACACGATGACACGAAGAAACACGAAGAAACAAGAGAATGCTTCGTGACCTTTGTGTCTTTGAGACTTTGTGGTACGCGAAGCGGTTGCCTGGATTTCTGTAAGCCAGGACTGGAGAGAGAGTATGTCTGAGTCTGCGCCGCCCCTGTTTCGGTTTTTATTGTGGATCGGCGGGCCGTTCGGCCTGTACTACGTTCCAGAGAATCACGTGCGCCTGGTGCGGCGCATGGAGCAGTATCACCGGCTGGAGCGCGGTCCCGGTTTCAAACGCTACAACACCCTGACCGAGACGCTCGGCCCGCAGTTCAAGGTGGGCCTGGAGGCCTTCTCGTTTCAGTTCGACAACCTGCCGACGAACGACGGCCTGCAGGTGGGCTTGCGCTTTGCCCTGAACTACGAGTTTGCCCCGGAGAAGATCGCCAAGCTGACGACCATCGCCAAGTTGGGCGGGCTGAGCCGCGACGTGTTCTGCGAGATCGTCGCCAACCGGGTGCGGCGCGCCCTGCTCAACATTCTGCCAGCCTACGCCGCCGAGGTCGTGTGCCGGGCGCAGGAGTTTGAGAACATCGAGAAGCAGTTGGTGGCCAACACCAACAAGTTGCTGGAGCCGTTAGGCATTGCCATCAGCAGTCCTCTCATCTTGCAGGTAACGCCGCCCGACAGCTTGCGCGCCCGCTTCGAGGGCGTGGCCCAGCGGCGGATTCAAGTGGAAGCCATGCGCGAGTATCAATCCACCGAGATGAGCCGGGCGCTGGCCGCCGAACTGATCGAGGGCGTGGCCGGGCGCGGGACCGGCGACCAGTACGTGAACCCTTCGGCACTCCTTTCAGTCGCAGGGCAAGCTGTGGGCGACGCCCTGGACACCTACAACCAGCCCGACCCGAACGCCTCGCCGACCTTGCCCGCTGATCCGGAGCGGAAGTCGTTCTTGAAGCCGAATAAGAAGTAGGGATGAATTGCAGTATATTAGGCTTGTGAATATATGCAATCAAACTTGCGTGCGACCTTCAGCAACATATTTGTAAGCGCCGCTCTTGTTTTGGTATTCTATCTTGGTTTTGCACTTGCATTAGCTCTTGGATATTGGGCGTTTATTATCCTCGCGGCGAACAGCGCCAATGAAACACTTGTGAGAACGGCGCCTGTCTTAGGCCCATATTTAGGTGGTGGACTGACTCTATATTACACATTTCGAATTATCCGACTATTTAAGGGAAAGATTGACTTTGGCCTTCCTCTACATGAAACCCAATGCGACGAACTGGATTATCTCATTTTGGATGTAGCAAATGATCTTGATGTCCCAGGGCCAGACGAGATTTTTCTCTCATACGGACCCGAAGCCTTTGCATACGAAGTGACACTGACTTCTGACGTTAAACGAGTGCTCTGTATAGGATGGCCTCTTGTAAGGGTCTTAACGGGGGCTGAACTCAAGTCCGTCATCGCACATGAACTCGCACATTTTGATAATCGTGCATTCTTTGTTCACCACAGTATTTGGAGGTTAACCCAATCTATTGGCAAGGTAAAAGCTATTCTATCTAATGAATTGAGCAATACTGTATATTTAGCAGTAGCAGGCTATTTGCGAGTCATTCAACCACTTTACGACGGAATAACTCGAAATCTTCATTACGAATTTGAATTCTATTGTGATAAACAAGGTGCAGAAAGATTTGGCTCGAACATTTTCTCTGGCGCGCTTACAAAGGTTGTAAAACTGCAAATTTGTTTTAATGATTATCTTGAACGATTTCCAAACGATCCCGCGAATTCTTTCTTTGATGATTTCCTCAATTACTACTTACAATTGATGTCGGCACCTGAATTAGACGAAGTCATGGCCCGAGTATCAGACGAAAACACACCTTCGCATCCGTCGTTAAACAGTCGTATTCAAGCAGTTAAGGACATCCCTTTACAGCTTGATGTCACTAACCCAATCATTCAAGATGACGATAAAATTCGCGGGATACAGTTGGCCGTTGCAAGTTTCTATGCAACAGCCATTAGGAGTGCAAGAAATGACAAACGAAACTGATGATACCAATGGTGCTACTAGCGATCATGGAGTTTCTATTGCGGGAAGTGCGGCGGCTCTAAAGTTGACAGACCCGCAATCGCTTCGAGCTTGGTGGCATACGATCTTGCGCAATTATGGGCGATATCCTTGTTATGCTATTTTTCTCATTCTCGCATCGGATACCGACGCACTTCTTTATCTAAAAAAATATAATAAAGAGCTTCAATCTCTGTCTGGGTCAAACTGCTTGGTTCTTGCGCTAAGCGAAAAGGAATTTAGAGTTACGCGGTTTGCAGGAGATCAATGGTACAAGTTATTGTATAAGCAATCTAGTGAAGGATATAGTGTGCAAGTTGCCCGTTTGTTCAATATAGACTTTACTCAGTTCCCGTGCCTACTTATTTTTGATGATATACGTTCACCAGACTGTGTAATCGTTAAAATGGCAAAGAAAGATGTAAACGAAATCAACCAAACTATGCGCGCAAAGTTCTCGATTATTCAAAAGGCTGTCTCACAGGGCAAGGACCCATTGGATTTGTTAGAACATGAGGGGAATGTTGAGACTATTCGTGGTCAGGGGAAAATCGTAATGGGAAAAGTAGGTAGCTTCACCGAAAAAACTCTTGAATCTATTGTAGATGCATTGGTCAATGCGGTTATCAAGTGATAATCTGGTGTTGCAACCCGGCGTTGTAGCCAACACGCGTGCTTTACATGTCGCTGAACTCCAGCGTGAAGCGATTGCAGACCTCTACGAATAATGGTGACCCATTACGCTAGCGATAATGCCCACTTATACAACTCGCTAAACTAGAGCCTTCACCATAACCCCTCAACAAAACACAGCCCTCATTCGCCGCTTCTATCAGAGGTTTGGGTGAATGGAAAATTTGACGCGGCTGATGATGTTTTCGTAGACAACTACACCCGCTACGATTTGCGCCTCGGCAATCCATGATTCGACGTAGATGCCAAGCCTCTACACTTTCACCGATTACTCCCCGGATTGGCCGGCGGCCTTTGCCCGGGAAGCCGAGCGGCTAAAAACATTCCTCGGCGAGGCGTTGGTGGCCGTGCATCACATCGGAAGCACCTCGGTTCCCGGCCTGGCGGCCAAACCCATCATTGATCTGCTCCCGCTGGCCCGTGATCTCTCGCGCATAGAAGCCACGACGCCCGTTCTGCAGGAAGCCGGCTACACGGCCTGGGGCGAGTATGGACTTCCCGGCCGGCGCTACTTCACCCACGACAGCGGCGGGTATCGAACGCACAACGCTCACATTTATCAGGCGGACAATCCAGATGTCGAGCGTCACCTTGCCTTCCCCGCCTATCTGCGCAGTCACGCCCAGGCGCGGGCCGAATACGAAGCCCTCAAGCGCGAAGTCTATGCGCGCCACCCGGCGGACATTGCCGCTTACAACGATGCCAAGGACGCCTGGATCAAACACCTCGAACCGATCGCCCTGGAATGGTATCGGCGGCAGGCTCAAATAAAGGAGGCTCTCCCGGCTTCAACGTGATTTGCAAGGCGACCCTGTCATTCTGAGCGAAGCGAAGAATCTCTACATCTCCGTTCCGAGCGCTATCGCCTCTCATAAAGGCCGGCCCAGAGACCCTTCGGGAAGAACGCCCTCAGGATGACAACAATCCCGCTAAAAACGGAAGAGCCATAAAGGAAAGGTATCAGCGTGCAGGTTCTTGAAACAGAGCGCTTGATTCTTCGGCGATTCTCGATTGAGGACGCAGACTTTATTCTTGCGCTCCTCAACGAACCTTCATTCATGCATTTCATCGGCGACCGAGGCGTCAGGACGCTCGACGATGCTCGCGGTTATATTTCAAATAGGCTCATTGAAAGCTACGAACGTTTCGGCTTTGGGCTGTATTTGACCGAGTTGAAGGAACCTCGGACTCCTATTGGAATGTGCGGCCTGATCAAACGGGACACATTAGAGGACGTGGACATCGGCTTCGCCTTCCTGCCCCAATTCTGGTCGAAGGGTTATGCCGTTGAGGCGGCCTCAGCGGTGATGGACTACGGCAGAAGCGTCTGGGGGCTGAAGCGCATCGTGGCAATTGTCTCGCCAAACAATGAGCGTTCCATCAATGTGCTGAGCAAGCTTGGCCTGACCTTCGAGCGCGCGATGCAATGGCCGGATGACGGCTCGGAGATCGAACTGTATGCTTCGGGTTGAAACGCAGGAGACAAGTACAAAGGGCTGGTCAGTTATACGGCTTTGCCGTATAATGCCGGCATGGAGTTTGTCGAAACGTCTGCTTTCACCAAGTTGATTTACTCCTATCTTTCAGACAACGAGTATTTGGGGCTTCAAGTCTTTTTACTCAAATATCCAGAAGCGGGCAAAATCGTTCCTGGTTCAGGTGGAGTCCGAAAACTACGATGGATGATGGCTGGCAAAGGCAAACGGGGCGGTGTGCGTGTCATCTACTATTTCAAGAAACAGGACAACGAAATCTGGATGTTGACGATCTACGGCAAAAGTGACAGGGAAAATATCCCGGCACATATCTTGCGTCAAATCGCGGAGGAACTCAAAGATGGCTGAACGTAACATAGGCCAGGAAATTCTTGACGGCATTCGTGAGATCAAAGCTTACAAGGCCGGTCAACGGGTTTTGCGGACGCACAATTTCAAACGCCCGGCCCCACCCCAAAAAATACGCGCCAAACTTCAGTTGTCACAAGCCGCTTTTGCAGGATTAATGGGAGTGAGCTTGAGGACGGTGCAAGATTGGGAGCAAGGGCGCCGCAAACCCAGTGGGCCTGCAATAGCTTTGCTTCGAATTGCTGAACAACATCCTGAGGTTTTCAAGCAATTGATGTAGAGTAGCCTCGTAACAAATCGTTACCCGGAAATTTCATTAAAGACGCTTAAGCGTCTTTTTTCGTCAAGCACTCAGGTGCGTCAAGGTGCGTTGTCAGGCGGTGGAAGCGGGTGGGGTGGTTGAGGTAGACTGAGGCGAATGGAAATACTTGTGACCTGCTTTCAACGGATGCCTTCGGCAAACGGAAAAACGGATGGCTGTGCAAACACATCCGCTTTTCCGTTTCCCATCCGTTGAAAGCCCGTTTATATGACTCCGACCTCTGAACCTGCCCTCAACACCTCACCCAAACCCGCCAACGCCTCCCGCGCCCTGCTGGCCGCGCTGTTGATCGGCTACAGCGTGGACCTTCTGTTTTACAAGAAGCCGTTTGGCCTTTCCTTCCCGGTCTTCGTCGCCCTCGGCGTGACCTTGCTCCTGGCCCTGGCGCTGTTAGAGCGTGTCCGGCCCTCTCTCAGCTCGCTGTGGCTGTTGCTTCCAATGGGCGCGTTCGCCGCTTACACTTTTGTGCGGGCCGAGCCGCTCACCACCTTTGTCAACGTGGCCGTCACCCTGACTCTGGGCGCGTTGTGGGCGCGCACGTTTTATCACGGCCAACTCTTCCGCTTCGGCTTGCTGGATTATGCCGTCAACTTCCTGCTGGCCGGGATCGAAACAGTGTTGCTCCCTCTGCCCGTCCTGCTCTCGGCGGGCCGGGATCGTCGCCGCGCCCATCCTGCTCTTGTTTGCCGCCCTCCTCGCCGCTGCCGATCTCGTCTTTGCCGACCGTTTGCGCGATCTGCTGGAGTGGCTCAACCTCGACAACATTCCCGAATTGATCTGGCGCGGCGGCTTGATTCTGATTGCCGCCTTCTGGGCGCTGGGCGTGCTGGCCCAGGCGCTCTGGCCGCACAGCCGCTACTCGCCGCTCGGCGCGGAGAGGCCGCTCGTGCCGCCCTTCGTCGGCCTCATCGAAAGCGGCATCGTGCTGGGGAGCATTAACCTCCTCTTTGCTTCGTTCGTCGTCATCCAGTTCCAGTATTTGTTCGGGAGCACGGCCAACATCACCGAGGCCGGCTACACCTACAGCGAGTACGCCCGCCGGGGTTTTGGCGAACTGGTGATGGTGGTGATGATCACGCTTCTGATCCTGCTGACGTTGAGCACGGTGACTCGCCGCGACGGGCGGGCCAGGGCGGCCGTCTTCAACGTGTTGAACGTGATCATGGCCGCTCTGGTCGGAGTGATGGTCGTCTCGGCCCTTCAACGCCTGTTGCTCTACGAAGCCATCTTTGGTTTCACCCGCCTGCGAACCTATTCGCACGTGGCGATTATCTGGCTGGGTCTGTTGTTTCTTCCGTATCTGGTTGCGCTGTTGGCCGGACGCTTGCGCTGGTTTGCCCCCGGCGCGCTGCTGGCCGTCATCGGTTTCACGACCACTCTCAATGTGATTGACGTGGATCGCTTCATCGCCCAACAAAACATTCACTACTACGGACAGACTGGCAAGCTCCACACCACTTATCTGATCACCCTTTCAGACGACGCCCTGCCGGAGCTGATGCCATTACTGCGAAGCGAAGACTCAGAGGGGGTCAATGTTCTCGGCCCGGGCCTGGTCTGCCGGGCGGCGCAATTGAAACAAGGTTATGCCAAAGCAAGTTGGCAGGCGACGCATCTCTCGCATCAAGCCGCGCTCGATCTTTTGCGCTCCGACCCGTTGCTGGTTCGCTGGCATGTCTACAAGTTGGGCGAGTATCCTTACGGCGACTTTGTCTACGTGAACGGCGAGCGCACCACCTGCGACTCTTTGCTGGAAAGTTTTGTGCTGGAGCCGGGACTGACGAGCGAGTACAGGTAGAGTCACTTTGTTCAGCGCGCCCCGCGCTCGACCAGCAAGCCGGCGTTGGCCTGCTCGACGCTGTCGAGAATCTCTTTCGCCTTCTCCGGCTCGGCCCAGCGCGGCTGGTAGTTGTCGTGAATGTAGATGGGCAGTAGCCGCCAGCTTTCGAGCGTTGCCCCGCGAAAGACCGCCTCAAAGACCACGCCCTGTTTCGTCTTCTCCGACCAGCCCTGGTCGAAAACAAAATTCCCCAACGCATAGGCGACGACCCCGTCTGGAAACGTCTCCACCGCCTGCACCCAGTGCGCCTGGTTGCCGATCACCAGCGTCGCGCCTGCATCCATCATCGCTCCGGCCAGCTTGAACTGATCCCAGTTCGGGATGTCGGTGTACTCGCCGCCCCACTGCGGCAAAACGATCACCACGTCGGCGAGGGCGCGCGCCGCTTTGATGTCGGCGGCAATGTTTTCGATCAGGAGCGGGGCGGTGCCGGGTTCGGACTCGCCGGCCCACATTTCCTGCCCGACGGATGAAGCGGCCAGGAATGCGAATCGAATCCCGTTGTGTTCGATGACGAACGGGGCGCGGGCCTCTTCCAGGGTCGAGCCGCCGCCGACGGCGGCAATTCCTGCCGCCTTTAAATTCTTCATCGAGTCGAGCAAGGCCTCGTTCCAGCATCCAACCGCGCCGCAGTTTTTGATGTGGTTGGTGGCCACGCTGATCACGTCGAAGCCGGCGAACTGCAAACCTTCGGCAGTGCGCGCCGGGCCGACGAGATTCATGGTCTGCGGGCAGCTCAGGGGCGTGGCGCGGTCGGTGATGGAGCCGTCGAGGCTACCCACCGCAATGTCGGCTGACCGGAGTTCGTCGGCCACGGCCTGGTAGGGCAGGGTGAAATCATCCGCTTCAATGGCGATCCTGGCAACACACCGGCCCGGGTTGATGTCGCCGGTAAAAAGAATGCGAGTGAGGGCAGGCGGTGTTGAAGTTGCGGTTGGGCTGAGGGTTGGCGCGAGGGCGGGGGCAGGCGAGGAGGTGGAGTTGAGTGTTGCGGCCTCGGCGGGGCGCTGGTCGAAAGCCGCACGGCTGGCAGTGGCGCAGGCGCACAGGCTCAGGGTGATCAAAGCAAGCAGGCAGGTTGCGCCTGAAGCGCGGCTGGGAAAATTTTCAGTCATGGTAACTGCTCAGGGCAAAAACCGGAACGCAGATTTCGCAGAAAAAACGCTGATGGACGCGGATACAAACAAAAAGAGATCAGCGAAAATCTGCGTTGTATCAGCGTTTATCTGCGTTCTGAAAGACTGGTCTGAGTAGTTACCAGTCATGAAGATATTGCCGTGAATCATGAGGCCTGGTCGGACTCATTGTATCCAGAAATGAGGCGCTGGCCGTTGGCAACTCGTCACAATCGAGTTTCGTTTCGGTATCGTCGTCGTTTGCCTGTTGGTCGGGCGGGTCTTTGGGTTGGCAGAAGATTGGAAGCATGAATAAATGAAATTTGATTGTGAACGGCTGGACAAATCAGGTGTTCTAAGATATTATTTCAGCGCCATAATATCCAGTTCCTCAAGGGACTCATCAACTTAACTCCCCTCAACACCTCAACTAAATTCAGGCGCGGTTGCGCTACGGAGGCATAATGACAGATCTCATTCAACAAATTGCGGCTGACCTGCAGAAACAAATTGAAGCGTATGCGCCGAAGCTGGAAGCGAAAGATGTGGGCACGGTGCTGGAGGCGGGCGACGGGATCGCCCGCGTTTCAGGCCTGGCCGGCGTGCAAGCCTCGGAACTGGTGCAGTTCGTCAACGGCTCGTTCGGCATCGCCTTCAACCTTGAGGCGGACAACGTCGGCGTCATCATCATGGGCGAGTACGCTTCCATTGCAGAAGGCTCCACCGTGCGCGGCACCGGCCTCATCGCCTCGGTTCCGGTGGGCGATGCCCTGGTGGGCCGGGTGGTGAACGCCATCGGCCAACCCATTGACGGCAAAGGCCCCATCAGCACCTCCAACCGTCGCCCGGTCGAGCGCATCGCTCCCAGCGTGGTCTACCGGCAGGACGTGGACACCCCTTTGCAGACCGGCCTCAAGACGGTGGATGCCATGTTTCCCATCGGCCGCGGGCAACGCGAGTTGATTATCGGCGACCGCCAGACCGGCAAGACCGCCATCGCCATTGACACCATCATCAACCAAAAAGGCAAGGACTGCTTCTGCATCTACGTTGCCATCGGCCAGAAGAAAGCGGCCATTTCTCGCATCGTCGCCACGCTCGAAAAATACGGCGCGATGGAATACACCACCGTCGTTCTCGCCTCTGCCGAAGACCCGGCGGCCATGCAGTACATCGCCCCGTTTGCCGGGTGCGCGATGGGCGAAGAATTTTTGGAGTCCGGGCGCGACGCCCTCATTATTTACGACGACCTCTCGAAACACGCTTGGGCCTATCGCCAGGTGTCTCTTCTTCTCCGCCGCCCGCCGGGCCGCGAGGCTTATCCGGGCGATGTGTTTTACCTCCACTCGCGCCTGCTCGAACGCGCTTGCCGCATGGCGAAACAATACGTCATCGTCAAAAAAGACGCTGAACCCTCGGTCGCCAATGCAGTGGATGGCAAGGCCTACAACGGCCCGCTGGCGAAGCACGACGCCGATACCGCCCTGAAAGCCAGAAGCGACGCCGCCCATTTGGACGTGAAGCAGTTGCCTGGCACCGGCGGCTCACTCACGGCCCTGCCAATCATTGAAACCCTGCTGAGTGATGTCTCGGCCTACATTCCTACCAACGTCATCTCGATCACCGACGGCCAGCTTTATTTGGAAAACGACCTCTTCAACGCCGGCATCCGCCCGGCGATTAACGTCGGTATCTCCGTCTCTCGCGTGGGCGGCGACGCGCAAACGAAAGCCATGAAACAAGTGGCGGGCCGCCTCAAGCTGGAAATGGCCCAGTTCCGCGAATTGGCCGCCTTTGCCCAGTTCGGCTCCGATCTCGACAAGGCCACCCAGCGCCAACTCGAACGCGGCCAGCGGTTGCAGGAGATCCTCAAGCAGTCGCAATATGTGCCGGTGCAGTTGGAGCAGGAAGTGGCCGCCATCTTCGCCGTCACCAACGGCTTCGCCGACAAAGTGGCGGTGGACAAGATGAAGGATTGGGAGGCAAGCCTGTCGCGCTACCTCGAAACTTCCTACGGTCAACTGCTCAAAGACATCGCCGACAAGAAACAGATCACCAAAGAAACCGAAGCCGGCTTGCGCGAAGCCCTGCAGGCCTTTAGCTCAACCTGGCAGGCGTAACCCATGGCCTCAGCACGCGAGATGCGGCTCCGCATGCGGAGCGTCAAAAATATTTCTCAGGTCACGCGCGCCCTCGAAGCCGTGAGCGCCTCCAAAGTCCGCAAGGCGCAACAGGCGGTGATGGCCACTCGCGCTTACGCGGGCAAAGCCTACGACATCCTCACCGACCTCTCGAACCAGCCCGGCAGTTTGGCGATGTTGCACCCGCTCCTCACTGCCCGCGAGACGGTGAAGACGATTGAGATTGTTCTCGTCACCAGTGATCGCGGCCTGGCCGGCGCGTACAACTCCAATATCGTCCGGGAGACGATGGCCTTTGCCCGCGCGCAATCGGCGGCAGTGCGTTACGTGACGGTGGGGCGCAAAGGACGCGACCTGGTATTCCGGCGGCGCGGCCAGATCGTGGCCGAGTTTGGCAACCTGCCCACCACACCCACCACGCTCGACATTGCCCCCATCGCCCGCACCGCCATTGACGATTTTCTTAACGGGGCCGTGGATGAAGTTTATCTGGCTTATACCGACTTCGTGAACACCATCAAGTTAATCCCGACGGTGAAGAAGCTGTTGCCGTTCAGCACGACGGGTATGACACGGGCCGGGTTGGCTGGCGTCGGCCACACCGACGGGCCGATCGGCCCCCGAGTGCCGTTCATTTACGAACCTAACGCTCAGGAGTTGCTGAACACCATCCTGCCGCGCTTCACTCAATTGCAAATTTTGCAGGCGGTGTTGGAAGCGGGAGCCTCGGAGCACAGCGCCCGCATGGTGGCCATGCGCAACGCCACCGACAACGCCGAAGAACTGGTAAGCACCTTGCAACTGCAATACAACAAGGCGCGCCAGTTGGCGATCACCAGCGACCTGTTAGACATCGCCGGCGGCGCGGAAGCGCTGGCGAAGGCAACGCAGAAATAAGAACGTGTTTCGTGTTGCGTATTCCGTTACGCAATACGAAATACGCAACACGGAGAAACGTTATGACACTTTCTAATGGAAAGATTGTTCAAATTCAAGGCGGCGTGGTGGACTGCGAGTTCCCCGCCGAAAACCTGCCTGAAATTTATGAGGCAGTTGAAATTCATCGTCCCGGCACAGAGTCGCTGGTGCTGGAAGTGCAGAAGCACCTGGGCCACAACTGGGTGCGCTGCGTGGCGATGGACACGACCGATGGCTTGCGGCGCGGGGATGTGGCCGCCTCCACCGGGGCGCCCATTTCAGTGCCGGTTGGCCCGGCCACCCTGGGCCGCATCTTCAACGTGCTGGGCCGCCCTATTGATGAACTGGGACCCGTGTCGAGTGACACCTACTATCCCATCCACCGACCCGCGCCCAAATTTGAGGATCAGTCTACCCGCGTGGAAGTGCTGGAGACCGGCATCAAAGCCATTGACCTGATTGCCCCGTTCACCAAAGGCGGCAAGACCGGTATCTTCGGCGGCGCGGGTGTGGGCAAAACCATCGTTATCACCGAACTCATTCGCTCCATTGCCACCGTCCACAAAGGCAACTCGGTGTTTGCCGGGGTGGGCGAGCGCACCCGCGAAGGCACACAACTGTATCGCGAAATGATTGAAGCGGACGTGATGAAGGACACGGTGATGGTCTACGGCCAGATGAACGAACCGGCGGGCGTGCGCCTGCGCGTGGCCCTGACGGCGCTGGCGATGTGTGAATACTTCCGCGACGAAGGCCGGGACGTGTTGTTGTTTGTAGACAACATCTTCCGTTTCGTCATGAGCGGCTCGGAAGTGTCGGCTTTGCTTGGCCGCATGCCTTCCGCCGTCGGTTATCAACCATCGCTGGCAACTGAAATGGGTGAACTGCAGGAACGAATCACCTCCACCAAGCGCGGCTCGATCACTTCCATGCAAGCCGTCTACGTGCCCGCCGACGATTACTCCGACCCGGCCCCGGTGGCGACCTTCACCCACCTCGACGCCACCATCGCCCTCGAGCGCCCGATTGCCGCGCGTGGCATCTTCCCGGCTGTTGACCCGCTCACTTCAACTTCCCGCGCCCTCGACCCGCTTATTGTCGGCGACGAGCACTATCGCACCGCCCGCGAGGTCAAGCAGGTATTGCAGAAGTACAAAGACCTGCAGGACATCATCGCCATCCTTGGCGTGGACGAGCTTTCAGAAGACGACAAACTGCTGGTCGCCCGCGCCCGCAAGATCGAGCGCTTCTTCTCGCAGCCGTTCTTCGTGGCCGAACGCTTCACCGGCGTGTCAGGCGCTTATGTGCCGATGAAGGAGACAGTGCGCTCTTTCCGTGAGATTCTCGACGGCAAACACGATGACCTGCCGGAGCAGGCTTTCATGTACATTGGCACGATCGAAGGCGCGGTTGAGAAGGCGAAGACGCTTTAGTCGAATAGTCTGTTGGTCAAGTAGTCTGGTAGTCGGCGAATGACTATCCGGCCACTTGACCACTTGACTACCCGACTACCTGACTATGCCAATCCATTGCGACATTGTGACTCAGGAACGCATCGTCTTCTCCGACGAAGTGGATATGGTGGTTGCGCCAGGGATTGACGGGGTGCTGGGTGTTCTGCCCCACCACGCGCCCTTGCTCACCACTTTGAAGCAGGGCGAACTGCTTGTTCGCAAAGGCGGGCAGGAATATCCATTCGCCATCGGCGGCGGCATTTTGGAGGTGACCCCCAGTAAGGTGACGGTGCTGGCCGACTCGGCTGAACACGCCGACGAGATTGACACTGCGCGCGCTGAGGCCGCCCGCAAGCGGGCCGAAGAACTGCTGGCCCAGGGCCTGCCGCCCGGCTCCGACCGCTTTGCCGAGATCGAGAATGCCCTCCGGCGCTCGAATATCCGCTTGAAGGTGGGCCAGAAGAAACGTCGTTCAGGCTCGCCACCGATGATGGGTTAGTGATTGCTCCGCAACCTCCCGAAGGCTCGGACATTGAGCCTTCGGGAGGTTTGCCGATACGGGCAGTTGTAAGTAGAATACCCCCTCATGGCGCTTCTCTCTAAAGATATTGGCATTGACCTGGGCACGGTCAATGTGTTGTGCTACGAAAACGGCGAGATCGTTTTACACGAGCCGTCTATTGTGGCGATCCAGGTGGACGAACAGAAGATCGTCGCCGTGGGGCAGGAGGCCAAAGAAATGCAGGGCCGCGCCCCCGAGTCGATTGAAGTCATGAGGCCGCTTCGCGACGGCGTTATTGCCGATTACGAAGTGACCGAACGCATGCTCTACTACTTCATCCAGAAAATATGCGGCCCGTTTCGCCTCTTCAAGCCGCGGGTGATGGTGAGCGTGCCTTATGGCGTGACCAGTGTTGAAAGCCGGGCGGTGTACCAGGCGGCCCTGCAGGCCGGGAGCCGTGAAGTCTATTTGGTTCAAGAGCCGCTGGCCGCCGCGCTCGGGGCCGGCCTGCCGGTGGGAACGCCGACCGGCAACATGATCGTTGATCTCGGCGGCGGGGCCAGCGAGGCGGCGGTGATTGCCGTCAACGGCATTGTCGTCGCCAACTCGGCCCGGATCGGCGGCATGAAACTTGACGAAGCCATCACTAGCTACATTCGCAAGAAATATGGCCTGGTCATCGGCGAGCCGACGGCAGAAGATGTGAAGATCAGAATCGGTGCGGCAGTGCCGGTGGACGAAGAGTTGACGATGGAAGTGCAGGGCCGGGATCAGGTGACGGGTTTGCCCCGGGCGGTGACGATTAGCACCAGTGAAGTGGTGGAGGCCATGACTGAGCCACTTGGTTCTATTATTGGCATGGTCAAAGCAGTGCTGGAGAAGACACCGCCGGAACTGGTTTCCGACACCATTGATCGGGGAATGGTCGTGTGCGGGGGTGGGGCGCTCTTGCGCGGGATTGATAAGTTGTTGACTAAAGAAACGGGTGTGCCAGCCTATTTGGCCGACAACCCGCTGGCTTGCGTGGCCATTGGATGTGGCAAGGCGCTTGAGAGCTACGACCTTTTCAAGCCAAACTTGCCGAGAGTTTAGCTCCCAAAACGACAAATTGTTCAAAAAGCGGACTTCTGACGAGACAGAAGCCCGCTTTTTCGTTACATAAAAACATAATTTTGAAAAGTCAAAGAGCGAAATAAATAAAATTGATTTTTTAATCAAGAAAATTGAAAAAGTTATTGACAAAATTTATTTATATCTTATAATGAGTCAAGAAAAGGGAAATAGATATAAATAAGCATCTCGTGTCCGAATTTTCGGGCATTTGTTCTATCAGGAGGAACCCATGGATGACTTTCAGAAACTTGAACTTTATACCAACTCCCGGCGCGAAGAATTGCTGGAAGAGGGTCGTCATACCCAATTGCTTGAGGGTTTCAAAGGCGGCTACCCCCGAGTTCGAGAGGTGTTGATCGCCTCAACCGTTATTCTGCTTGGCCTTCTTGCCTGGTGGGCCTGGTAGCCGGCGGGGGAACGATGCATCCAATTATTGGAACCTGCCCGGTGTGTGGCGAGATGCTCAACGTCACCCGCCTGCATTGCCGAAGCTGTGACACGACTATTGAAGGCCGCTTTGCCGTGAGCGCCCTCGACCGTCTCAACCCGGAGCAGATTGCCTTCGCCGAAACGTTCATTCGCTGTGAAGGCAAGCTCAACCGGATGGAAAAAGAAATGGGCCTGTCTTATCCCACCCTGCGGGGCCGGTTGAATGAACTGATCCGGGCCATGGGCTTTGAGGTGGGGCAGGAAGAGGCGGCCCCGACCGGGATCAGCGATGGTGAACGCCGCCAGATTCTTGACGATCTCTCCAGCGGTCGAATTACTTCTGAAGATGCCGTCAAACTCCTGCAGGGCGGCTGACGAGGACTTCCCTATGAACCTTGAACGTTCCCACATCCTTGAACAACTGGCCTCCGGCCAGATTTCTGCCGACGAGGCGGCCCGGCTTTTAAATCAGCCGCCGGCTTCGCCCGCTTCTTTTGACGCCCTGGCCGCCAACCGCTGGTTTCACGTTCGCGTTACCGACCTGGACACCGGCAAGCAAAAAGTCAGCGTCAACCTGCCGCTCTCGCTGGTGGATGCCGGGCTGAAGATTGGGGCCAGGTACGAGCCGCAAATTGCCGGGCTGGACTTGCGCGAGATTATCGAGCAACTCCAGGCTGGCACGGGCGGGCGGCTGGTGGATGTTGAGGATTTTGAAAGCGGCGAACACGTCGAAATCTTTGTGGACTGATCTATGAACACCGAACAGATCACCCTCACGACCGGTGAGGCACCCGAAATTGTGATTGACTCCATCGCCGGCGATTTGCGCCTGTCGGGCTGGGAGCAAAACGAATTTTATGCCGAGACAGATGACCGGAAGATGTTGACCGCCGAGCAGAAGAACGGCGAGATTCGAGTGACCTGCCTTTCCGATTGCGCCATCCGCGTCCCGCGCCGCGCTGTGATCAAGGTTGCGCACGTGGCCGGCGACGCCCGGATCAAGGCGATTGAGGGCAACTTGCGATTCGATCACGTGAGCGGCGATCTGGTGTTGCGCCAGGTGGCCTCGGTGGAAGCCGGGCAGGTGGATGGCGACGTGAGCGCCAAGAAAATTCGCGGCTCACTGGTGTTGAAAATTGTGGGCGGCGATGTGTCGGCGCGAGGGGTGGCGGGCGCGTTTGCCGCCGACCAAGTGGGCGGCGACCTTTACCTGCGCGACGCCCACGCTGCTGCGCGGGCCGTCGTCGGTTCCGACATTATTCTCAGCCTCAATTTTGCGCCCGGCCAGGAATATCATTTCCAGTCAGGGTCAGACATCATCTGCCGCGCGCCGTCGAACACCTCAGCCTCATTCAACATTCTGAGCGGCGGCGATATTGCCGTGGACGTGTTTGGCGCGACGGTCGAAGGCAACTCCCGGAACAAGATGGTGACGGCTGGCAATGGCGCGGCCAAAGTCAATTTGCGGGCCGGCGGCGACGTTTCGCTGTCTGATATTGCCTCGGGTTCTGATGTGATGGGAGAAGTTGGCGACCGCTTTGGCGAAGAATTTGGCATGATGGCCGATGTGATGGCCGAAGAGTTGTCGGCGCAAATTGAAGCCCAGATCGAATCGCAAATGGCCGATTTCGAGAAGCAACTGACGGACCGCCTGGCCGGGTTGGATATCACGATGGGCGCCAGCCGGGTGAACGCCGACGAGATCGCCGCCCGCGCCCGCCGGGCCGCCGAGCGCGTTTCAGACTCGGCTCGCCGCCGGGCCGAGGCGGCTGAACGACGAGCCAAGTCGTTGGCCGAGGCCGCCGAGCGCCGGGCGGAGGCGGCGCGCGAACGCGCCGAGCGCAAGGCCGAGCGCCACGCCGCTCATGCTACCCACGCCGCCGATCGCTCCAAACGGAGTTCGTCGTCCACGTGGCGGTTTGATTTTACGCGGCCTCTGGCCCCTAAACCGCCAGTGCCGCCCAGGCCACCCGTGCCGCCGGTTGAACCCGTCAGCGACGAGGAGCGAATGTCCATCCTGAAAATGGTGGAGCAGGGCAAGATTACGGTGGCCGAAGCCGAGAAGTTGTTGGCGGCGATTGAGGGGAGATAGGAGATCAAAATGCAGGGTCAAGTCATCATCAAAAAACTGGCGAAGACGTATCAAACGCGCCAGCGCAAAGGCCTCTTCAAATCGGAAGAAAAACTGGTGGAGGCGCTCAAGGACATTTCGCTGGAGATCAAGCCCGGCGAAATTTTTGGCCTGCTCGGCCCGAACGGCGCGGGCAAGACCACCCTGATCAAATGCCTGACGACGCTCCTCCTGCCAACTTCGGGCGAGGCGTGGATCAACGGGTTTCAGTTGACCAAAGACGACAACCCGATCCGGGCGACGGTGGGGTGCATGTTGATGGGCGAGCGCGGCCTGTATTGGAAGTTGACCGGGCGCGAGAACATGATCTTTTTTGGCGCGTTGTATCACCTCAGCCCCGCCGAGCGCCGCCGCCGCACCGATCAAATTATTGAGCGCCTGAGTCTGGGCGACATTGCCGACCGTTCGGTGGAGACGTATTCGTCCGGCCAGAAAATGAAGCTGGCCTTTGCCAAGGCCTTGATCAACGATGCGCCGCTGTTGATTTTGGACGAGCCGACCAACACCCTTGACCTGCCCTCAGCCCGCGAACTACGAGCCGTCGTCCGTGAACTCAACCAGGAAGGCAAGACGGTGATCTACACCACGCACATCATGTCGGAAGCCGAGACGATGTGCGACCGGGTGGCTATCATTGATCGGGGCGAGGTGCTGGCTCTGGGCACGGTGCCGGAACTCAAGGCCTCGCTGAACCGCGACATGGTCATTCGGATCGAGGGTGTGATTCCGACCAAAGCCAGCCAGGCCGTTGGCGCTCTCCCCGGCGTCAGTCAGGCGGCGACCACCCCGGTAAACGGCCATGCCCAACTCACCGTCGTGGCTCATGATCATCAGGCGCTCCTGCCGCGTCTCATCGAAACGCTCATCGCGCACAATGCCGTCATGCAAAAGATCACGCCCGAAGAGGTGACGCTCGAAGACGTATTTATTGCCCGCACCGGGCGCACACTGGCCGATGATACGCGAGTGAAATAGGTTGCCATGACAATCGTTATCAAACCCACCTTTGCCCAAAAACTTTCAGCCGTGCTGGCTGAGACGCGTTTGCGCATGATCAACATCAGCCGCTATCCGGGCCAACTGGCGCTGGAGATCGTCATCCCGGTGATCTTTGCCTCGATGCCCATGTTGCTGGGGCGGGCCACCGCCGGGGCCGACGCCGGCGCGAACTTTGCCGCCAACACCGGCACGACGAACTACGTCGCCTTTCTGCTCATCGGCTCCAACATCTTCACCCTGGTCTCCAACGCTTTCTGGCACATCGCTTACTGGTTGCGCTTCGAGCAGGAGACGGGCACGCTGGAGGCGGTGTACCTCACGCCCACCTCCAGCCTGACCCTGGCCAGCGGCGTGGCGATCTACAGCGTCATTCGCGGGCTGATTGCGGCTTTTCTTTCGTACATCATCGGTTGCCTGGTGTTCCGGGTCAACCCGTTTCAGGGCGATGTTCTGCTGGCGCTGGCTTTTATCTTTGTCGGCTTGATCCCGCTGTATGCTGTTGCCTTTCTCTTTGGGGCGCTGGTGCTCAAAGTCAAAGAGTCTAACGCTCTGGTGGGATTGATGCAGTGGGTGGTCAGCTTTCTCATGGGCATCTTCTTCCCGATCACGGTTCTGCCGCCGTTTGTCAAATTTATAGCCTGGCTCTTCCCACCCACCTGGATCACCAACGGTGTGCGCTCGTCCCTGCTCGGCGTTGGTTTCTTCTTCGGCCATTGGTATTTCGATATGGCTGTGCTCTGGGCCTTCCTGTTCATTGCGCCCCTGTTCAGCTTTGCCGTGTTCAACCGGGTGGAGCGGGGGGTGAAAGCCAACGAAGGCGTGGGACAGTTTTGATTTTTGGTTTGGGATTTTCGATTTTGGATTGACTCTATGACCACTCTAACTCCCTACTCTAACTCTCATCAAGCGCCTCAACATCTTACCGGCCTGGCCGCCTGGTGGGCCACCCTGTCCGCCATGACCAAGAAGGAACTGTTGATCATGTTGCGCTACCCGGTGGAACTGGTGGCCTCGTTTGGTCAGGTGTTCCTCATCGTCATCATCCTGACCCTGGCCGGGCTGATGTTCTCCCGGAGCGGAACGCAAGCCTCCGCCGAAAACTCGGCCACTGCCGGGCTGGTGGTTTACGGCTTCATCCTGTTCATCTTTGTGAGCGACACGATGTGGACGATTGGCTACAACGTGCGCCGCGAGCAGAAGCAGGGCACGCTCGAACAGCTTTATCTCAGCCCGGCCTCCAAGTTCAACAGCCTCCTCTCGCGGGTCACCGTCACCCTGGTTTGGACGGGCACGCTCTGCATTGCCTCGGCCCTGCTCATGAGCGCCATGATCGGCAAACTGCCATTTGCCAATTTGCCGCTTGGTCTCTATTTCCTCATCCTCTCGCTCTTCGGAACGTTTGGCGTTGGCTTTGCCTTTGCCGCCATTACGTTGCGCGTGCGTGAAGCGGGCCAGACCCTGGCCAACTTCTTTCAGTTCACCTTCATGGTGCTTTGCGCCCCTTTCTTTCCCTTCTCGGCCCTGCCGGGCTGGATGCAAAACATCGCTCGCTTTATTCCTCTTTCTTACAGCGTGGACGCTTTTCGCACAACCCTCATGGGGACTTCGCCTGAACTGGCCCCGCTTCAGGTCGAGTTCATCATCGTCACCGTTTTTGGTCTTGTCATGCCGTTCCTCGGCTACTGGATGTATCGCCGCGAGGAGGACGCGGCTCGCGCCAAAGGAAGTTTGTCGGAGTATTAAGATGACCAGCGATAACGAACGTATGCAAATTTTGCAGATGATCGAGGATGGCAAGATCAGCGCCGAAGAAGGACTGCGCCTGCTCAATGCCCTTTCGGCCAAACTCCAGGGAGATACTCCCTCCCCTGCTGGTGCTCTCCCGGCCGGGGAAGGCCGGGGTGGGGGCCGGCCGCCACAGCCCGAAGAACTTAATCGCTATCGCGGCTGGTGGATCAAGATCATGTGGCTGGGTGTGGCTGTCACGATCCTGGGCAGTCTCTTCCTGTATTGGGTGCTGAAGGTTGCCGGGGTGAGTTTCTGGCTGGCGCTGGCCTCGCCGCCGTTTGTGTTGGGCGTGGCCATCATGGCCCTGGCCTGGGCCAGCCGCAAGGCCAAGTGGCTTCACATTCGCATCAAGACCGGCGAAAAGAGTGACGGCCCCAGACGACTCCTGATCTCGCTTCCACTGCCCATCGGCCTTGTTGCCTGGCTGTTGCGAATGATCAGCCCCTTCATTCCTAAACTGCGCGATACCGGCGTGGACGAACTTATTCTGGCCCTGAACGAGACCACCTCGCCCGAAGCGCCGCTGTTTGTGGACGTGGATGAGGGCGACGGCGAACGAGTGCAAGTGTATATCGGCTAGACAGGTAAACAACTATGGCAACTATCGAAGAACGCATGAAGATTTTGAAGATGATCGAGGAAGGCAAGATCACGGCTGATGATGGCGCAAAGTTGTTGTCGGCCCTGGCCGACAGCCGCCGCACGCCGCCGCCGATTTCGGCGGCCAGCCTCACCGGCGGCTCGGCTCGCTGGCTCCGCATCCGCGTCACCGACACCGCCACCGGCAAAGCCAAAGTCAACGTCAATCTGCCGATGGGCCTGGTGGACGTGGGCTTGAAGATCGGCGCTCGCTTTGCGCCCGAAATTGATTCGGAACAAATGGACGCCATCAACACCGCTCTCAAGAGCGGCCTCTCCGGCAAGATCATTGACGTGACCGACGAAGAAGACGGCGAGCACGTCGAAATCTTTGTGGAATAACTCATGACCGACTCGACAGCTCCTTACCAGGCCCCGCCCGACGGCTGGCGCACATTTCTGATCGTCTGGATTTCACAATCCGTCTCGGTTTTCGGAAGCGCCCTGACCCAGTTTGCCATCATCGTCTGGCTGACCACGACGCTGTATCCCACCGAAGCCCAGAAGCCGCAGTTGGCCTGGGCCATTTCGGCGCTGACGCTCTCGTTTGCGATCCCGGCTGTGTTCCTGGCGCCCATCGCCGGCGCTTTCGTTGACCGGCACGACCGCAAGCGGACGATGATTGCGATGGATGTTGCCAGCGGTTTGTTGAGCCTGGGCGTCTTCTATTTGATCGCCACTCACCAGCTAAACATCATCTGGCTGATCATCATCGGCTTGCTAGGCTCCACCTTCTTCGCCTTCCACAACGCCGCCTTCGACACGTCTTACGCCATGCTCGTGCCCGAAGAAAAACTGCCGCGTGCCAACGGCATGATGCAGACCATCTTCTCGCTGTCGGGCATCCTCTCGCCGGGCATCGCCGCGACCCTCATTGTCTTACCGACGCTGGCTCGTGACGGCAAACTGCCGGTCTTTGCCTCGTTGCTGGGGCAGGTAAATGACGGCGCTCTGCTGGCAATTGGCGTTGATGCCGCGACCTTTTTCTTTGCCGCCCTTGCGCCCGCCTTTCTGTTTATCCCTTCGCCCAAACGCACCGACATGGAAACGGCGTCGGGTGAAAAGAAAAGCCTGTGGGCCGACGTGCGCGAAGGCGCGTTGTACATCTGGCATCGCCGCTCGTTCCTGTGGTTGCTGGGCACGTTCACCGTGGCCAACTTCACCGCCGGGGCGCTGGTTCTGCAACCCCTCATCGTCAAGTTCCAACTGAACGCCGACTGGCTCGCGCGCGGCTTTACCTTTGAGAGCGCCATGGCCACCCTGGCGACGGCGGGCAGTATCGGCGGCGTGGTGGGCGGAGTGGCGGTGAGCGCCTGGGGCGGCTTGAAGAAGAAACGGGTTTATGGCGTGCTGGTGGCTCTCATTTTCTCCGGCCTGGCAATGACGGTTTACGGGTTTTCCAAGATGATCTTCCTTTCGGCGGCGGCGGCCTTCATGATGGAAGGCCTGATCCCGGTGATGAATTCTCATTCGCAGACCATCTGGCAGACACAAACGCCGCGTGAACTGCAGGGCCGCGTCTTTTCGGTGCGGCGGCTCATTGCCCAGTTTAGCTGGCCGGCCAGCACCTTCCTAATGGGCGCCCTCGCCAGCCAGTTTGATCCGGGCCGGATCATAATGGTGCTGGGCGCTGTCCTGGCCGTGTGGTGTGTGATCGGCCTGTTCAATCCATTCCTCATGCGCGTGGAAGACAAAGAGTGGATTGAAGCACAGGCGCTGAAAAACGCCGGCCAGGAGTCGGTAGCGAACTAGAAAGGACCTATTCAATATGATCCCCAACAACAAAAGCGCCCTGACGCGCGCACGCAAAGCCTCGTTCTGGGAAGACCCTGAAAAATATGAGGCGCAACACATGCTCATCTCGCCGCTGGAGCGGCGGATCGTCGGCGCGATTTGCGGCGCACTGCTTGGCGTTTTGTACGCGCTGGTGGCCGGGACGATTGACTTCACTCTGTTCCGGGATTTGCCTTTGCGACTCGAGTGGCCCCGGATTCTGATCTCGGCGCTGACCACGGGGGCCGCCGGCCTTGCGGTGGGAGCAGTCGTGGCCTGGCCGGGCGAGACTCTCAAAGGCATCATCGCCGGCGCGCTGGTGATTGCCGGTTCCGGCGCAGTCAAGTCACTGCTCACCCCCGCCGCCGACACCACGGTGATGGTCATTGTCCTGGTTTACACCTTCCTGCCGTTTGTGGCCCTCAGCTTGCCCATTGCCATTGCAATTCGGTTGATCGTCAACCGCTATGAAGACAACTTGCAGAAGCAGGGTCAAAGCCGCCTGGTGGCTCAGGGCATTTTGCTGGCCGGCGCCATAGCTCTGGCCGCCTTTGCCGGGTCGTGGTCGCAAATGCCGCCCTCCTCGGTGGAAGCCGTGCGCAAAATTGACCGGATGATACAGACCACCCTGGCCAGCCCGGCAGACAAAGCCTTGCCTATTGCCTTGCGAAGCCTCTCGGACTTTCGCGCCCGCGCCGGCACAACCTATCTGGTTGATCAGCGCAAGTCGGTCTCTGTAACCGACGGCGTGGATGTGCAGGTGAATTTCGATAACGGCTACGTGATCTCCTGCCTCGTGGACAACCAAACCCTGGCCGTCTCGTGCGTCGAAGGGGCATCGGTGTTCGGCCCCTTCCAATTCAACCCGAACGATCAACGGTAAAACAACTTCCTCCTTCAAGGCGGGCCGGGGAGCCTGAGCAAAAACTGCCAGGCTCCCCGCCCACGCCGGTTGCGAGGCTACGACAATGCAAAAACTGATTCTGCGTCTCATCATCAACGCCATTGCTCTGTGGGTGGCAATCACTTTCGTGCCGGGCATTCAGGCCCCGCAAAGCTGGGTGGCAATCGTGGGTCTGGCTTTCATCTTCGGCCTGGTCAACGCCCTCTTTCGCCCATTGCTCAAGTTCCTCACTTGCCCGCTCATCATCCTCACCCTGGGCCTGTTCACTTTGCTGATCAACACCGCTCTCTTCTGGGTGACGGGCCTGGTCGGCAGTTGGTTCAACATCGGCTTCACCGTGGACGGCTTCTGGCCCGCCTTCTGGGGTTCGCTCATCGTCACCCTGGTAAGCGTGGCCCTCACCCTGCTGGTCAAAGACGAGCTTGAAGGGCGGCGGCGAAGGCTGGAGCCGCAACGGCGCTAATTGTGGCTGAGACTGAATCGACTCCGGTGGCCCGCGTTTTGGCCGCGCTCAACATTCCTCATCGCGTCTTCCAACACCCCGGCCCGGTCACGTCGCTGGAGCAGGCGGCAGAGGAGCGCGGGCAGTCGCCCGATCAAGTGGTGCGAAGCATCGTCTTTCGCGTTGGCAAGGATGAATACGTGATGGTGTTGATGGCCGGGGCGCAGCAGGTGTCGTGGCCGGCTCTGCGCCGCCATCTCGGCCAGTCGCGCCTGACGATGGCCAACGAGGCCGAGTTGTTGGCCGCCACCGGGTATCAAACAGGGGCGGTCTCCCCGTTTGGCCTGCCTCAGTCCATGCGTATCCTGGCCGACGAAAGCATATTTGCTCCCGACGAGGTTTCTATCGGCTCCGGCGCGCGCGGCGTCACCATCATCTTGCGCTCCGAAGATTTGCGGCGGGCGCTGGGCGGCGTTGAGATCGGGCAGTTTGCATCATGACTCTGAAACTGGAAGAAAAATTGCGTCAAAGCTTCAAGCGTTTCCTCAACCCCTTCATGCTCTCTATGTGGCGGCTGGGGCTGGGGCCGTTCCTCAACGTTTGGCCGAGTGTGGGCGGGCGCATCATGGTCATCGTGCACAGAGGCCGCAAGACGGGGTTGAAGCGGCGCTCGCCCGTCAACTATGCCATCGTTGACGGTGAAATCTATTGTGTTGCCGGCTTTGGCTCCATCTCCGATTGGTATCGCAACATCATGGCGAATCCCAACGTCGAAGTGTGGCTGCCCGAAGGCTGGTGGACGGGAGTGGTGGAAGATATTTCGGATTCCGAAAACCGGCTGGCGCTCCTGCGCCGGGTAATGATCGCCAGCGGCTTCGCCGCTTACGCTGCCGGGCTTGATCCGATCAGAATGAGCGACGAAGAGTTGGGCGCGGCGACAGCCAAGTATCCGCTGATGCGTCTCCACCGCACCGGGGCCTGCACCGGCCACGGCGGCCCTGGCGACCTGGCGTGGGTGTGGCCTCTGGCGACCATGATCTTGTTGCCGCTGGTGTTGTTGCGCCGCAAGCGAAAATAGAAACTGGCCGGCGAGGAGGTTTTATGAAGCTCTACCCGCAAACTGATCAGGAAATCGCCATAAGCAAAGGGAAGCGCGTGATTTATGGCGCTTTGACAATTAACGAGCCGACCATTCCGGCTTCTTTATGGCCCGGCACGGTGCAGAAGAATTCGTAAGTGCCTGACTTCGTGGGTGTAAATTCGAGAGAGTTGCTCGCGCCCATCGTTGCCGCCATGTGTAGTTGCGGGTCGGTCGTCATGTTGCCCATGTTGTGTCCGGCCATTGGCTCGGCAGTTGCGCCCATCGAAGCCATCGGAATTTCCATGATGCTGAAATCGTGTTCGACTGAATCGTTGTTGACGAATGTCAGCTTGACGGGTTGCCCGGCAACGACTTCAAAGGTAGCCGGTTGATACCTCATGCTACTGGCCTCCAGCTTGACTTCAACTGTGTTACCAGGCCCTCCAGCACAACCCGCCAGGACGACTGCGGCGATTATCAGCAGAAATAAGATGCTTTTGTTCATGAAACAATTTACCTTTCAGAATGTGAGTTCGATTGCCAGCAAACTTTACCAGAGCTATCCAGTTCATGGAAGCGCCAAATGGCCTATATTAGAATTCCGCGCAGTTCTTTGTAGTTGAGACAAAATGCAAGCCTCTCTTTACATCTGGAACGGACAAGCCTTGTACATTGGCGCATCTACCGACACAACCGAACATCGCCACCACGCGCTGATGATTGGCATTGGGGTCAATTCTACATTCAAGGTGAAGGTGGGCGGGGCGTGGAACACGTATCGGGCGGCGATCACGGCGGGAAGTAAACCTCACCAGTTCGACGGACGGGACGGGGTACAAATCCTTCTCTTGCTGGAGCCGGAAATGGAAATCGCCCGCAGATCGAAGCAGAAATACCTCGGAGACGAAACCACAGCCGCGTTGGACCACGAGCTGTTTCATCGCCTGACCGACGAATTTTCTGCGCCAGGCAATTGCACGGAAGCGCGCAAGTTTTACGATGAGATCATTCTGGCTTTGCTGGATAAGGATATGCCTATCAACGAAATCCATCGGCACATCGAGAAGGCGTTGGAATTGATTCGGGAATTGCCCATTAAGAAAGTGTCGCTAAAAACAATCGCGGACGGCGTGCATTTATCGCAAAGCCGCTTCGCGACTCTTTTCAAGCAAAACATCGGGATTCCGTTTCGCCGTTATTTGATGTGGCAACGCCTGATGGAAGCGATCAAGCAGGTGACAAGCGGCGCATCGCTAACCGACGCGGCGCACGAAAGCGGCTTTGCCGATTCGGCGCATCTCAGCCGGACGTTCAAGCAGATGTTTGGTATGACGATGGCAGAGTTGTTCAAAAACAGTCAGTTTGTTCAAGTCAATTCGTGTTCGTAGGAATATCATCGGCGGCAAATCTTATCGAAGGAGTTTGCCGTTTATGAATCTTCGCCATCTCGTTACATATCCAATTTATCTCACCGGCCTCGGCACGTCCCTGCTTGGGCTGGGCTGGTTATTCGCACCCGAACCCTGGCTGTTGGATCAAAAAGCCAACGAAGCCTTGTTGCAAACAACCTACGCCCAACTGCTCGCGGCAGACATCAACGCGCATCTTGGCGATTACCTGACTGGCCTGTATCGTTTCTTCGGGTGGTGGATTTTCGCCATCGGGCTGTTGGTTCTGGCTTACGCCTTCGCCGCGCGGCTGGAGACAAAACGCGCCCGCAACGTCCTTCACTTTACGCTGGTTTTGATCGTCGGCGGGCTGTATGCCCTGCAATTGAAATTCATCCCCATCTCGCCGTTTCTCTGGGCAACTTACGGATTCGCGGCGATGATCCTGCTTAGTTTCGGCGCGTCGCTCAAAATGGACAGGAGCGATGGCGGTGGTTGTGAAGGCATCAGACGAGATACTTCTCGCGGAACTCAGTCGGCGTGATTTTGCTGTGCTTGCGGAAGTATTTGATGAAGTTGGTCGGTTCGTTGAACCCCAGTTCGAAGGCGATGTCTTTGATTGCACGCTCGCTGTGAACGAGCAGGCGTTTGGCTTCGAGCAGGACGCGGTCGTCTATCAGTTGTTTGGGCGTCCGGCCGAGAATCTGGGCTGTGGCCTGGGTCAGCCGTTTTTCCGAGACATGAATCTGCCGGGCGTAGCCGCCGACCGATTTCAACTCGCGAAACTGTTGATCGAGCGCGTCGCGAAAGAGCAGGGTGTAATCGAAGTCCGCGCCCTTTTTGATTTCGGGCAAGCCCTGTTTGTGGATTTCGCGTTCGGCCATCAGCAGAAGGTTGTGCAGGAGATTCTTGAGAATGACGTGCTGGTGGCCGTCTACAGGATTCTGTGATTCTGCTTCTATCGCCTCGAACATGGACGTGATGGGCGCGCAGGAGAGCGGCTCCAGACGCAGGGCAGGCACATCCAGCAAAGGGTCGAACAGCACGGTGCTTTTTAGAAAAAGCCGGTCGGCCTCGGTGGCGGAAAAGAAACTCTCTGTAAAGACGATCTCCTTCCCGTCACACGCGCCTAATGGGTCGAATGCCTGAACTCTGTTCGCGCAGACGAAAAGCAGGGAACTGGCTTTGATCTCCACCGGCTTGAAGTCCACGAGGTGAGTCGCCGCCCCGGTTTGATACCAGATGATGTGATAAAAGTGCGTGCGGTGCGGGATGGTGGCTTTATCCCGGTGCTGGGCGTAGAGTTTGGAAAGGGGCACGACTTCGATCTCCAGGGGCAGAGATTCTTTGAAGCTATACAATTTGATTTTGGGGTTGATGGTCATACTCGCCTGTCAAGTTCTCCGGGGGATTTTTGACTGAGGCGAAGTATAACGGATTGTTTTATTGAGTCCAGCCCACTAAAAGGGTGAGCCACTGGTCGGTGACAAAGACGGGGGGTGTGCCGTCCGCCCTGGCCAGGGCGGTGTGGAGGCGATTAAGCCCGGCGGTGTAGGCGGCGTCGCTCAACATGGCAAGTTGGGATGAGCCATGTTTTTGGGTGAAGGGATTGTCCAAAATCGCCTGCCCCACAAATTCTTGATGGATATGTTCGGCCACGCGCCACTCCGCGCGCACAAACCCGGCGGCCAGCATCCAATTGAGCAGGGTGCCGCTGGAGGGGAAACGCCGAAGGTCGTTGGCATGAACTCCCTCGAAATAATCGTAGAGATACCAGCGGTCGCGCCCGATGTGCGGGTCGAGGTTGACGATGGCCAGCGCGCCGCCCGCCCGCAGTAAACGCCGCGCTTCGGAGATGAAGGCGCGTTGATCGGTGTAGTGCTGGAGGGCATTCACCGATAGGATCAGATCGAAACTGGAGTCGGCAAAGGGCAGGTGGTTGGCGTCGCCGTTCATCAACAACAGCCCGGCATCCTGCGTCCGGGCTTGCTGTAACATACCGAACGAAAAATCCAGCCCGGCGATGCGCCGGACAAGCGGTTGAAGTTCGACGACCCAGCGCCCGGTGCCACAGCCCACTTCCAGCACTTCGCGCGCGCCGGTTTGCGCGGCCAGCGCGCGCAACTCGCGGGCCACGCCGGCCAGCGGGTTTTGCGCGTAGCGGGCGTTATAGTTGGGCGCGACGGCGTTGTAGTTGACCGGGTTGTTCATGCGGTTTTCATCCATTCGATCTTATTTGAGCAACGGGTTGATGCCGCGCACGTTGACGCCGAGTTCGAACACCAGATTGCCGCCCGTGCCGCCCAATACCACCAGCCAGGCCAAGCCCAGAACCGCCAGCCCCAAATAAGCCGGGTGCATGTCAATATCGTTTCCTCGCCGCCGCGCGACGAAACGCCAGATCAACACGCCCGCCGAAACCAGCGTGCCAATCATCCCCGAAAATTGATGCGGCTGGATGGCGGCGGCCAGCGCGCTTTCTTCATAAGGCGAATGGGCGATCAATCCGGTGACGGTGGAGGGAATGGCGGCGGCCACACCCACCACCAGCAAAATCCACGAGAGTTCATTGAGCCTCGCGTTAGGGCGGATGCGCGTCCAGAGGGTGAGCGCGAAGCTCAAGAACAGCCCGGCCAGGGCGAAGTGGACGATCATGGGGTGCAAGTCCAGCCAGATATTTTGTGCAAAGTCAAACATACAATACCCTTTTGTTCATTGTTCATCTGCGGCTTGCCGCGCGATGAGGTGTCCCGATTTGGCCGCTTTGGTTTCGAGATAAAACGCGTTGTGCGGGTTGGGCGGGATGACCAGAGGAATGCGGTCGCTCACGTTGACCCCGAGGGCCTTAAGCCCCTCGATTTTGCGCGGGTTGTTGGTGATCAGGCGGACGGATTTGATCTGCATCGAGTCGAGCATGTGCGCGGCGATGCTGTAATCGCGCTCGTCGTCGCGGAAGCCCAGCGCCTCGTTCGCCTGCACTGTATCGAGACCCGAATCCTGTAATTCGTAAGCGCGGATTTTGTTCGTGAGGCCGATGCCGCGCCCTTCCTGCCGCAGATAAAGCAGAATGCCCTCGTCCATTTCGCCGATCATTTTCAGCGCGGCCTCCAACTGGTCACGGCAGTCACAGCGCAGTGAGCCGATGGCGTCACCCGTCAGACATTCGGAGTGCAGGCGCACCGGCACATCTGGGTGATCCCACGGCATCCCTTTCACAAAGGCGGCATGTTCCTTGCCGTCGCGCGTGTCCGAAAAGGCCACGACGTGAAAATCGCCGAAGCGCGAAGGCAGTTCGGCGAAGGCGACGACTTTGACACAGATGTGATCGGGACCGTAGCCGGCGCAATCATGCTCCGCTTGCAGCATCTCTCGAATTTGTTTGTGGGGGTGTTCCATCATGCGTCTCACTCCGCCAGTTTTTTCTCGATCCGTCTTTCGGGGACAAGATACATGATGGAGACGAATACATACATTGCAACCGCGATCCATGCGGAAACAAACGCAAGCGGAATGGCTGCGATGTAGATTAAAAGGGCGTATATTCCTTTTTTATCTTCACCGAGGACATGGGCGATCACCGAATCCGCGCCATGATGGGCGACAAGCGCGCGCACGAGAATGAAGAAAGCCAACCCGGATAATAAAAGCACGACGCCATAAACCGCGACCGGGATGGTGGCAAAATTATTCTCGCCCATCCAGCCCGTGACGAAAGGAACCATGGACAGCCAGAACAACAAATGCAAGTTCGCCCACAGCACAGCGCCGTTAACTTGCTTCGCGGCTTGCAAAAGGTGATGATGATTATTCCAGTAAATCCCGATGAAGACAAAGCTAAACACGTAACTCAGGAATTTCGGTATTAGCGGAACCAACGCGGCGATGTCACCCTCGTGCGGGATTTTCAATTCCAGGATCATGATGGTGATGATGATGGCGATGACGCCATCGCTGAATGCTTCCAATCGTCCTTTGTGCATTTGTAATGCTCCTTGATTGTTATGTGTGAGAAATTTGTTCAGCAATTGCCCAAAGTTGCTGGCGTGTCGTTTGGTCTATGACAGGTGCGGGCCAATCCACCAGTTTGCTGTGGGTGTCGAAGTATTTGCCATTGACACCTTCCACTTCCGCCGAAGATGCAAGATAAACTGAAGAGCGCGATGCTTTCGCAGCGGATTTCCCCCCGTCATCACGAACCGCCAGTTTGAAGAGGGGGAATAGAAAACGCATGAAGCCAGGCAACATTCCGGGCGTGACGCTGCGGGTCATGCTCGTGCTGGCTTGTCCGGGGTAGCAGATATTGAGAGTTACATGTGAGCCTTGCGCCCGTTGGGCAAATTCAAGCATGATCGCCATCATAATCAGTTTACTATGCGAGTAGGTGTTCAACCCTGCAAAGGAGCGTTCTGCTTGAAGGTTATCCAGTTCAATGTTTCCTCTCGCTTCTCCGCCCATGAGCGTGATAACCCGCGCCGAAGGGCTGGCTTTCAATCTGTCCAAGAGCAGATGCGTCAGCAGGAATGGCGCGATGACATTCACTGCGAAGTTGGATTCAACCCCATCTTTCGTGAGTCGCCGCTCGGATGCCGCCAGCCCCGCATTGTTGATCAGAACATCGAGGCGGTCATACTTTTGCTTGAATTGCTCTGCGAGTGCGTGAACGCCTGCTCGCGTGGAGAGGTCGGCAAGGAGCAGGTCAACTTTTGGAGCGCCACTTGCCTGCTTTAATTCGGCAACAGCGGCTTCTCCGGCAGGTTTATTGCGTCCTGTGATAATGACCTGCGCTCCCATTTTTGCCAGGGTGAGGGCAGTTTGTTTTCCGATCCCGTTTGTTGCGCCGGTGATCAAGACAATTTTGTTTTGCATGGATTTTGGGTTATCTATCGCTTTTTTCTTTTGCAGTCCGCTGGTGATTCTATCTGGCTGAGACTTCCCAAACATTCCCATCCGGGTCTTTGAAATAGGCGACGGTTTGTCCCCACGCGGTGGCTTTGGGTCCCTCGAAAATCTCCACGCCTTTCGATTTAAGTTCAGCGCAGGTTTTTTGAAGATCGTCTACTTGAAACGCCAGCAGGACACCGCCGCCTTGCGTGATATGTTCCTTTGGAAACAACATTTTTGCCGCCGCTTCTTTTTCAAACAGCATCAAGGGCGTGCCGTCTAGTTTGAATTTGACAAAGAAATTTCCGTTGGCGAATTCCACTTCTAAGCCGAGGGTGTCCCGGTAGAAAGCAATGGATTTGTCGAGGTCGTGTACCAGCAGGCAGGTGGCAGTTAATCTATTAAACATGGTTTCTCCTATATTTTCGCCAACTCATTCGCCATTTTGTTGAGTTTGAGATAGGCGGTAATTTCAGGGATGACGAAGATAATCAGAAAGACGAGAAAATTGGCAATCGCCGGAACGCCAGGTTCGCCCGTGAGCGGCACGATGAACATATCCTGCAACTCGCGCAGACTGTGCATGAGGAAGGCGAAGGAATAGAAGCGCGGGTTTTGTTTGACGAGAGCCAGAATCGAAATAACCATCATCACGGCGTTTCTGCCTGCCAGCACATAGATCATTTTTGCTGAGGTAGCATCTATCGTTATTCCAGGATAGATCAAGTTTGGGTTGAAGTAGCAAGCATAAGTTTGGAAAGACAGAATGGCAAGGATGACGACTTGCAGAATGTTGATCCAAATTGGAATTTTAGTTTTCATTTTTTTTCCATTAACCCGCTTGTTTTTCAGCAGATCGAATGATGGTGAAAAGTTTGACGATGGAGGCAATGCCGAAGATGACGATGACCGCCTGAAAGGCGACCCGTCCCGTTCCTGTTGCAAGGACTATCGCGATGAGCATATCTTGAATTGCAACAACCACGCGCGTGATCAACATCAACGCCATAGATTTGGGTCGGTTGCTGAGGATTGCCAAAATCAAGCCGACTCCCAACCCGAGACTAGACGCGCCGGCAGTGTAGAATGCAAATTTGATGGAAGTATTATCCAGCACAGCCCCATCTGAAACTTGGGCAGGATTAAAGTAAACGGCAAAAGCAAAGAACAAGCTGAGGGCGGCACCAATCCCAGCGTATATTTTGATCGCGCCAGGGATGGAACTTTCAAGTTTTGTAGTTTTCATATCACTTCCTTTTTTTACAAAATTCTCCATTGATGGAATTACTCCATCAATGGAGAATTTTTTTGCACTGAAGAATGAAGACTTTCCAGACTTAAGGCGTGGGGTTCGTTTTCGGAGCCAAGTAATGTGCCTTCAAACTTTTCCGGGTCAGCGCCCAAATAGCGAAGGCTTCAACGAGAGACATAACCGCCAACATCGTTGCAGTGGATGACGGTGCGCCGTTCATCATGGCAGGGAGCGGCCCCTTGGTAGTGAGCACCACGGTAATCGCATCCAAATGATCGCTGATTGAAATGCAAAAGAAAACGATGGCAGATACCCAGACGGCGAGACCTTTCCCTTTCCAAAGACCAATTGCGACAAAGAGAGCCATGGCTCCGATGAACACATCTGTCATGGCCGGGAAGAGCCACGCATCGGGTGTTTTACCGGATAGGACATCTTGGATCATGAAAAAAGCTGTGATCCGGATAATTTGGAATAGTGCCAGAGCACCCAAGAAGATGATCGCCGCTCGAGGCGATTTCGCGGGGGGATTCGATTCAATGTTCATAGTATTCTCCTAAAAATATAATTTTGCATTCTCGTAAAATGATTTTATTCCACCTAATACACAGAGACCAGTCAAGGACTTCGGTGAAGCAGGTATTTTTCTCGGTAATGCTCCTTGAATTGCGTGGGCGAATAGCCCGACTCGCGTTTGAAAAAACGGGCGAAGTAGGACGGGTCGGCGAACTTGAGTTGGTTACTAATTTGGGCGACGGTCTGCCCCGAATGAACAAACAATCGCTTCGCTTCCACAATCAATCGCTGATGGATTAACTGACTCGCCGAAATCCCCAATACTTCACGCGTCATATCTGTCAAATGACCCGCCGTCACTCCGAGCAGCGCTGCGTAATCTTGGACTTCCTGCTTCTCCACAAAATGCAAATCAATCAGCCGGATGAATTGTTGAACAAGCATATCGCCGGTGCGCGGCTCAACAGGTTTTGCAGAAGCCGCGTAATGTCGTTGAATCTGAACCAGAAAATTTTGTAGCAGAGATTGCAGCACCACCAGCCTGCCAAACGCATCGCCGTTATATTCCTTGTGCATCTGCGCGCACATCGTGTTGAATGGCTGCGCCGCCTCATCATTCAAATGCAAGGTAGGCACATGATCAATGCGGTGAAAAAAGTCGAAGCCGCGCAGAAAATCATGTTCAAGGCGGCTCATCGAGAGAAAGTCTTCGGTAAACAAAATTACATACCCAGTGGGGGCTTTTGTGATTTCAGGGTAATGGATTTGTCCGGGCGTAATGAAGAAAAACGTGTTCGGCAAAAATGGGTAGCCCTCGAAATCAACGTAATGCATCCCGCCGCCATCGAGGAACCAGAATATCTCGTAGTAAGTGTGACGGTGTGGTCCCGAGGGTTTTCCCATTTCGGACAAATCGTCAATGCGCGCAATTTCAAACGGTACACTCAAGCTGTCGGGACGACTGAATTCGCGCGGCTGTTCAAATTCGTGAATCGGGATTTTTGAGTCCATGCCTAAATTATAAGACCAAGCATGGGGAAACCGGCAGGTCATCTAGATTTAGAGCGAAGCCACGATTGGGCTTTGCGATCCCATTCTTTCGTTTGAAGAGCGGACAAAATAAAATCTGTGATGTCTTCCACGCCTATCTTGGAGCCTGTCATATCTTTCTCGCTCGCGACGACATTGCCCGCCGCATTGCCAGACCCGACGATGGGCGGGCGCAGAACCGTCCAGTTCAAGCCCGATTCGGCGATGGTCTTCAACTCGATGTCTTTGGTCTTGATGACATCGGGCATAACTTTATTTTTTTCCTTGAGGCACGGGCTTATCAAAGTCAAGCGCTGGCTGCTGGTGTTTTTCAAGCGCGTATCTCAAAGAATTTATCCCTGATCTGCTTCCAACGAACCCTGCATCTGCCCAGACACAGGGTTCGATTTCTTTATGCGAAGATTTATCCCTGCAACTGCCGCATGGCGGTTGACCAGTCTTCGAGATGATGAACTTCCGCCACCTGACCATTTTTGACAGTGTGAATGTCAATGGTCATGATGTTGAAGGATTTGCTTCCAGTGGTGGGCAACCCCATGAAATCGCCGTTGGGCGTGCCGGAAGCCAGGCTACGGACGACAACTTTGTCGCCTTCCTGGATCATTTCCTGAATGTCCCATTTCAGGTCGGGGACGAGTTTCCAGAAGAACTGGATTTGCCCGATGAGTTGGGCTTTGCCTTTGACATCTGCCGAGCCTTTGGACTGGAAGTCGTCGGCAAGGATTTTGCCCATCACTTCCGCGACATTTGTGCCGGGGTTGACGGTGAGGCATTGGGTGTAAAACGGGCGTACAATTTCTTTCAAGTCGGACATGGGATTCCTCTTTTTGAGTGTGAGATTTTTTTCACGCGGAGCGAAGGATTTACGCGTGAACCATGCCGGTATTCTATGGCAGTGAGCCAATAAGCTAAAGGTAAATTTGCGGCGAAGAATGGTGAATTTGGGAATAACATTACGATTTGCGATACAATCCCCCCATGTCCCTCCTTCGCATCGGCGACTTCTCGCAACTGGCGCAGGTTTCCACCCGCGCCCTGCGGCTTTACGATGAACTAAATCTTCTCAAGCCCGCGCATGTCGAACACCTCACAAGCTATCGTTTTTACACCCTCGATCAACTGCCGCGCCTCAACCGCATTCTCGCGCTCAAAGACCTGGGATTTTCGCTCGATGAAATCGCGGATATGCTCACGGATGAGCTTGGCGTAAGCCAACTTGGCGAAATGCTGAAGAAAAAACAAAGCGAGTTGGAAAAGCAGTTGGAAGATGGACAACGACAGATTGCGCGGGTCGCCGCCCGCCTGCG
Source organism: Chloroflexota bacterium (assembly GCA_016197225.1). Classification (NCBI taxonomy): domain Bacteria; kingdom Bacillati; phylum Chloroflexota; species Chloroflexota bacterium. Next base: position 5,213 of record JACPWC010000016.1, on the reverse strand, counting down.
ACAGATCGAAGCGGAGGGAAAGGTTTCGCCTTATGAAGTTATCCTCAAGGAAACGGAGCCTCTTACCATCGCTTCGATTCGTCGCGTTGTTCCCGCACTTAAGGATATGGAAACCGTCCGCGAGGAAATTCTCAAGTCGCTTTACGATGCGATCACCGAACAGGGGATTGCGATTAAAAACCCTGAATTGGTCATTTACCATAATACTGAATATGTAGAAGAAAATATTGACATGGAAATTGCCATCGCAGTAAGCCTGCCCAAAGCCAATTCAACTCAAACAAATCAAGGCGCTCTTTCCATCCGACAGTTGGATGCTTCACCGTTGGCGGCGACCACCATTCACCGCGGACGATTGATCGAAGTAGGGCAAGCCATCACCGCCTTATTTTATTGGGCGGCGCAAAATGATTATTCAATCTGTGGCACCTGCCGTGAAATCCACATTTATGGGCGCGAGTTGGATGCAGACAAAGAAAATATCCTCGTGGAGGTGCAAACGCCCGTCCAGTTTGGGTAGTAAAGAATCGTTTGCGGGAAATCTTAATTCATTTTCAACTCTCAAAATAGTCAATACAAAACCATATTCAAGGTGAGGGCGACCCAAAAAATTAACGATCTTCTTACAGTTCACCCCTTGACCTTAACCCTGCGTCAAACTTTATCTTTTCGCCATCAAAATCAAAACCCGAAAGGATAATATCATGATCGATCAACCCTGGATCTCAGCAAGCATCATCGTAAGCGCCATTGCCACCGCCATTGTGACCTGGCTGGGCTATCATCGTACTACTCAAACATTCGGCGACAAAAAAATGTCAACATCGCTTGGCGTTGGAGTTTTATTGGCTGGGTGGCTGGGAGTAGCCATGTTGCTCGGCTTGCAAGGCTTTTTCCTGCCAAACCCTGAACAACCTGTTCCCAGCATCGCCTATTCCGCCGTCCCGCTGGTCATTGGCTATTTATTTTTATTCGCTTCGAAATCGTTCCAAAAGAATGTGGATGCCATTCCCCCACACTGGATCATCGGCGTGCAACTCTATCGAATTCTGGGAATTGACTTTCTGATCCTCTACTTCCAGGGTCAAATTCCTGGTGAATTTGCCCTTCCAGCAGGCATCGGCGACATGCTCATCGGCATCACCGCTCCGCTGGTTGCCTATCTTTACTTCCGAAAACACCCCTCAGCGCGAACCGCCGCAATTATCTGGAATATCGCTGGAATCTTCGACCTGACTCTGGCTGTTACCCTTGGTGTACTTTCTTCGCCAGGTCCGCTTCAGCTTTTGTCCATTCAGTCGCCGAATGAATTGATTACAGCCTTCCCATTGGTATTGGTTCCAGTTTTCGCAGTCCCCTTGTCGATTCTTTTGCATCTTTTTTCGTTAAGGGTATTGCTTGGCAAAAAGGCATAAGCAAGTAGGGGCGGGTCTCGCATCCGCCCCTTTTATGCGATAAAATTAAAGCATGACCCTCCTTCGCATCGGCGACTTCTCCCAACTGGCACAGGTTTCCACCCGCGCCCTGCGGCTCTACGATGAACTAAATCTTCTCAAGCCCGCGCATGTCGAACACTTCACGAGCTATCGTTTTTATTCGCTTGATCAACTGCCGCGCCTCAACCGCATTCTCGCGCTCAAAGACCTGGGATTTTCGCTCGAACAAATTGCAACCATGCTCACCGACGATCTCACCGCCCAACAATTAAGCGACATGCTCGCAATGAAACAAATCGAGTTGGAGAAACAACTCGAAGATGGGCGAATGCAAATCGCGCGCGTCACAGCCCGCCAGCGTCAGATCGAAGCGGAGGGAAAAATCTCCCCCTACGAAATCATCGTCAAGGAAATCCCGCCGCTCGCCATCGCCTCCGTCCGCCGCATCGTGCCAACCTTGAACAACGCCGATAAAGTCCGCGCCGATATGCTTCACGCGCTTTATCAAGGACTGTCTGAACAGCGCATCCAACCCGAAAGCCCCGAACTGGCGATTTATCACAACCGCGAATATGTGGAGGAAGAGATTGACGTGGAACTCGCCACAGCCGTTTCGCCGAAAATGACCCGCCGCTTCTCCCCTAACCGTGAGCCTGCTTCACACACCCTGGCATTTTCCCCGCTGATGGCGACCACCATCCACCACGGTCACTTCGCGAATGTGGGGCAAGCCATCACCGCCCTCTGCACCTGGGCGGCGCAAAACAATTACGCTCCCGCAGGCGCATATCGTGAAATCCATTTATTCGGACGCGAACTCGATCTCGCCAATTTTGAAAACGTGACGGTGGAAATACAACTGCCCATCGAAAAAAAGTGACAGCCGCGCACGCGGCTGTCACTTTTACGGCAACGGGTTTCCTGACTTAACTTTATCGATCACCAAATTCAAACCCGTTCAAAGGCCCCGTGTGCGGAAACACATTGGGCATCAGGGTTGGATATTCTGCTGGGTTAATGCTAATCCCATCATAAACGGCGCCCGTTTCAGTTCTATCATCCACAATAATCACCCCTTTTGCAGGTCCGCCAAATGAAAAACAGGGAAGTAAATCTTCTGTTACACCTGGCGCCCAATTGGAAATCCCACAAAAGGCGGCGGCATTTAATTCATCTGCTTTTGCCTGCGTGAGCGGGGTAAGCGTGGCAAAGGTCACCACGCCGCTTGCCGCATTGGCTTCCTTTACATCTTCAAGCCCCGCAGGCGGGTCGGCGGGCTGCCCGGTGAGGTCCACCCAGGTAATCGGGACAAGCGCGTGATCGTTGGTAAGTGTCTGCACAAAGATGGTGACCGCCGTGATACCGTTGGCGCAGTCTGGTGTTTCTGATTCGTTTTGATAATCCAGCATGGTGGTTGCCAATTCATAACCCGAAAGCGTTCGCATGCTTTTCATCCAGGTTCCCACGCCGCTCGGGGCGCATTCGCGGTACCAGGTTCTATCCAGCATCACGTTCTTTCCAGAAACGCCCTTCACGATGAATCCGTAATCCTTCACATCGTTTGCGGCAGATTGCGGCGCGGCGCAGGCAGTCAGCGCGATTGCCAAAATGAGCAAACCCATCCATAGTATGTCATGTCTTTTGTTGTGTAGCATGTTTTATCTCCTTGATTTTGATGTCCGTCATTGTAAAGTTTGCCGCAGGGTGAAAGTCAAGAGGCAAAATATCGGCTACGACATGGCAATCGCCACGCGCTGACGGGCATACTGCCGCTGGCTGAGTTCCTGCGCAATAAAATCCGCCACATCCCCAAGCGGGATTTCCATCTTCCCAAAGAGGTATGGTTTGTCGGCTCTTGTTGAATATTTGCCAGTCGCCGCCGCATTCGTCATCTTGGGCGGGCATACCAGCGTCCATTCGAGACCGCTTTGTTGCAGTTTTTCATATACCTTGTGATGTTCCCTGGTGACAGGCACAAAGTCTTTGGGGAAGACAGGCGATTTATACAAATACCAGCCGCCCACTTGAAGGACTCCGGCCCCGCCGAGGTTGATGATGTGCTTGACATTGCCGCGCTTCATCCCAGCCATAATATGATCAACCGCCGTGGAACGAATCGAAGCGTTGGATTCATATTCGCCGCCAACAGCATTGACGACAGAGTCATGACCTGCAATGGCATTCGCCACGGCTTGTTCATCCTTAACATCACCCTGCACAACCTTCAATGCGAAATGCCGCGCAACAACCTTTTCAGGCGAGCGCGCAAACACGGTGACATTGATATTCTTCGCCAGCATTTTCTCCAATACGAGCGGCCCCAGGTTTCCTGTTGCGCCAAATAATATTACTTTCATTTTTATCTCCTTGTTGGTGATTGAATTCTTATGGTTGCGATTCGACAATCGTTTTTATGAGGGCCAAATGACCTCCGTCGTGTTCTGGGCGTGTCAAAAGATGAATGAGGAGCGGTTTAAAAATAAACCAGCCGCCTTGCCCTTCTTTTTTAAGGGAAAGCAAAGTTTTTCCATCTGAAGCAGGCTCTAAAACATACCGATAGGTGACATCGAAACCCACCAGTGTCGTCTTTGTCGTTAATCGCCTGTCCTGTTCGAGTTCTTCGATCGTCACCACTTGAGGGTTCGGCAGTCCGTGGCTGTATAAGACCCTTCGATACCTTGACCCTTTTTCAAGAAGCCCTTGTGTTTCCAGTTGGATATTGCCGATGTTTTGGGAAATTCGTGTAATGTTCTCCGGGTTGACTAGCGTTTGAAATACTTTTTGAGGCGGGTGCTCTATCAAAATGGAATCGTTCATGGCGGATTCTCCTATGGCCATCTGAATAAAGATGAAGATGGAAGCGCCCAGAAAACCTGCAAGGATTATCCAGGGCGTCATCTGTTTTGATTTCCTTTTTGTCCTCATGTGCGCTCTCCTGAATCGTTGCCTTACGCAATTAGAAGCAGGCTTCAGGCACGACAGTTTTTTCTTATGGTCAGCACCCCTGACTGAAAGATGGTAAGAGTATAAAGTTTGACGCAGGGTGAAAGTCAAGGCAAATAGCGCAGGCAAAATGGAGACATTTCTACCTGGGGCGAACACTCCGACTCTGTATATTGACAAATCTCAAAAATGCATGTATATACACTCATTATGTTCAAAGACATGCCCAAAGAAAATCTGTATGAATTTGCCCGTCAGGCGATCCCCTGTGTGGGCTTCAATACCCGCCGCGCCACCCGTCTCGTCACTCAATACTATGACAAGGCGCTGGCCCCCACGGGGCTGCGGTCTACGCAATATTCTTTACTCAGTGGGTTATCTATGTTGGGGGAAGCCTCCATGCAGGATTTGGCTTTTGTGCTGGCCATGGACCGCACCACCCTCACCCGAAACCTGAGTCCGCTGTTAAAAAAGGGCCTGGTCAAGGTTTCGGTGGGCAGTGACCGCCGCGCGCGCCCGATTACGGTCACGCCCAAGGGAAAAACGGTCCTTGAAAATGCCTTTCCCTACTGGCAAAAGGCGCAAGCCCATATTGTAGAAACGCTGGGTGAAGCCAACTGGGATCAAATGATGAGAGGCCTGCATCAAATTTCGATGATCGTCGAAGAAGGTGCGCCGTAATTACCTCTCTCTAACTGGACTTTATCCATTTCAACGTGCATAGCAGACAGTATCGAGTAGCCCATTGAAGAGGGTGCTGGGAATTACGAGAGATGGCGTTTGCACGGGTGAGTTCACGAATTTCACGGAGGTCCACAGGTGGCGACGGACGAG
>JACPWC010000015.1:14996-39929 GCA_016197225.1 Chloroflexota bacterium | reverse complement strand
CTGACGCTGACCGAAAGTGTTTAGCGCCCACTAAGGCTGGCGGTGGTTGCGGATGCGCGGGCGTCCCAGCAGAGTCCAGCTGACCGGCGAAACCAGGATTGGAAACAGTTTCCGGCAACTCCGCCGTCAGCGCGACAGCCGCAAGCACGGGCGCAGACGGTGAACCTGACCCGAAAGCAAGCGCGGGGGCGATGGACTTCGCCGCCGCGCGCTGTGCGAACGCGACGATCACTTCACCCGCCCGCCCAACCCTTCGGCTTCGCTCAGGGCAGGCTTTTGGCGGAAGAGTTGTTTGCGGTTCGCCGCTTCACTTACCTTTGAAAAGTGCTCGCCCCTCACGAAATTTCGCCGGAGACCGCCCAACGCCGGAGCTCAGCGGCAGCGGCGGGGCCGGCGCGAGAAACCTGAAAAGTAGATTTGATTGCAGGCACACGACAGCTTCCCGTTCAGCGGCGTAGCCGCTGTCCGCTGCAGCGACTTGTTGGGCGGCCCATTGCTTGCCATTTTAACTTTGATCTACCCCGAACTTTTCTAGCCACCAATTCCAATACTTGGCGGTAAGCTTCGGGAAGTGTGCTAGCATTTCATGCTCTTCGCGATGCTCCCCCTGTAACTCTGGGAGCTCTCTAGGCGTGGGAGGCATTTCTTGTCCAGTCGCTCGCTCGTAAGCATTGAAACTAACACCCAATAGAGTTGGAAAGACATTTGCTTCACCGACTTCAACTACATCTACAAGGCTTTCTGGATCGGCAAGAGCTTTGTCGTAAGTTTCCTTTCCTCGTCCAATAAGCCACTCGCGAAAACTCATAAAACCATCATCACTACATCCACAACCTATAACATAGGCCGCATCCCATAAATCGGCAATGTAGGCTTTGTCCATGACATCATTACAGATATTATGGAACATCAGAATATCATTTTGGGACAAGAGCGCTAATTCATCAATTAGTAGATCAGATTGTTTCTGTGGGTCGCCACCGGTGGCTTCACGTGTCTTGTCAATCAATTCCCAAAATGCTGTTGTATCCATGACGCATGCTCCAGTCTGAGCCGCCCAACGGCCAGCGTCAGTTGCGTTGCGGAGCGCAGCGGAGCAACGTCAACTGCACGCGGGGTTGGGCGCGCCTCTGGCATTAAGGAGAGATTAGCCTTCCCGCATGAGATAGTGCTCGCGCACATTCTTCAGCCATTTCTCTCACAATTTCACTGGCAGGTTGAAGCCGAGATACAAGACCAACGCCTTGACCAGCATAAAGAGCCATTTCTTCTACCTGCCCAGTCATTCCAGACATGGGTGGAGTTGACGAGTAACGGAAGACTGAGTCACCATCCGGCCACGATGCAACGATTTCTTCTTCATTAGGGCGTTGTCCACGTGGTGGCATTCCTGCGGCTTCCAATTGAGTAACAGTGTCATTGCGTAGCGTTCGACTTGAGGCATTGGGCCAATCTCTGTCAAATAATGTTCCCATAATCGTGTCGGTTTCCTTGGCCAAAATGATTCTGTCTTTATAGTGTGAATGAGCCATAGCTTCTTCACTGGCCAAAAAGCGTGTGCCGACCCACACACCCACCGCACCCAACATGAGAGCGGCGGCGAAGCCTCGGCCATCAGCGATACCGCCCGCGGCGACTACAGGTTTCGGAGCCACAGCATCTGCCACGCGCGGGACAAGAGGTAGTGTCGCCACAGTTCCCCAGACATGCCCGCCCGCTTCCCAACCTTGAGCCACCAGAATATCGACTCCTGCTTGACTAACACGATGGGCTTCTTCAGCACTTCCAACAGTTTGCAGCACGAGCGCGTCAGCCTCGTGAACGCTTGCCACATAAGGCGATGGGTCTCCCCAAAAGAAGGAGATGATTTTCACACCCTCATCGAAACAAACTCTCAACCGCTCCTCTTGTGAGTCGTTCAGAACTAAATTGACTCCGAAGGGTCGGTCAGTCAAGGCCCGGGCTTCGTGGATAACCTGCCGTATTTCGTCAAGACCCCGCCAACCAACTGATAGCATCCCTAATCCACCCGCATTTGATACGGCGGCCGCCAAAGCTGGGCTAGCAATGTGACCTATCGGAGCTTGGATAAGAGGGATATCTATATTCAGTAGCGAAGTGAGGGGAGTATTGAACTTATGCATTATCATCCTCCGTATTTACACTGCTCCACAGTAATTGAAGCGCCCAACGGTCGGGTTCAGGCGCGTTGCGGAGCGTAGCGGAGCAACGTCGCCTGCAACCCGGTGTTAGCCTGCGCCCTTTGCCTTGTTACTTTGCCTGAACTGGTGGACATGGATACAACTCAACCTTCACTTTATGCGGCGGCTTAACGAGCGGCACAATGGCTGGCGCGAAAGTCCACTCGCGTGCAAGCGTATAGGTACTGAGTTCGTCAACCTCAACAACCCAATCCTCTTTTGAACGAATCTTCTGTTCACCAGAAGTTATGCCCCTCTGCATGTCAACTACTTTGAACTCAACATATGGGCATATTTTGCCAGCCCGTCCTTTATTTTCAATCACGAATTCAACCCGCACAACAACACTATTGGATGTGATGTTCACCGTCGGTTCTTTCACTTCCTTGATTGTAACCGTGGTGTCTGGCAATTCAGTCCTTGGTTTGTTAGTGGAGGCCAGATTGAAAATATCACGTAGCATTTCGTCCATTTCTGGTAGTCCAGCCGTGTCGGGTTTTTCTACTGGAATGGACTCTTGCTCTAGAATGTCACCAGATTTGTCAATTGTAAGTTTCAGTCTCTCTATAAGAGCGGGATGACGGTGGTATCCGCGTAAACTGATTCTTTCGGTCAATATCGCTAGATTCAATGTTCCTCGCCCCCGCGAGCCTTGAAAACTTTCAACCTTTATGCTCTCACTACCGTGTTCCCATTCGTAGTTGGGTCTCTGCGACCTAATCCACTCAATGGCTTTTTCTTGGGCAGTCGCCCAATCCCGGCTTAACTGTGAGTGACCTCCCCTCCTATTCCTCAGTGGCTGAACAATCCAATACTCAATTGCAAGACCAACTACTACCACTATTACAGGGCCAATAAAGACTCCCCATAGATTTTTGTAGAGGTCAGGCCAAAATAAGAGGAGACAAGCAAGCGTGCCTAGTGCGACAAGTACGAGGATGCCGTACCTGCTCATGAAATTGTAAGTCTTGCGATACAACCGTTCTATATCGAAGTCGTCGCTCATAGGATAAAGAGTTACAACTGGCGCGGCACTTACTGGGAAAAGTACCGCTGGATTTATGGATCCGCCGCGATTGCAACAAGCAGGCTAACGATGCGCGTCAGGCGATTTGCGAAGCGGAGCGGAGCAAATTCGCCTGCACGCGCGGGTTAGCCGCGTATCATGACAGACTGAATCGTTCGCATCATAGCCCGTGGCGATTTAGTTCATCGTCAACTGCATTGCGCACCGTTTGCTTTAGATGGCTTCTTTCTGCCTCTTTGGCCATCCCGGCTAAAGCCCCTGCCGCTACTATCCCAGCTACAGCAAGGCCCTTCTTTAGTTCTTCTGCTCGTTTTTCGGATCTCCATTCTTGAAAAAACTCAGCAAAACCTGGTTTGCTCTTGCTTACCTCATGGGCCTTTTCTTGCTCTATACGACGTGTCTTGAAATACTGTGCTATGCTTCCAATAAGAGGCCCGCAGATACCTAATGCACAAGAGCCGTAGGCTATAGACATCAATAACATTCCGATTGATCCGAGGGCCGGATTGTGCGATGTTTGCAAATTTTCTGCAATTGAAGACATAACGGGATATAACACAATAGTAGGCAGACACCCAACAACAATGCTACCAATTAATGTTAGAGGGACGAGGGGGAAGTAAGCTGCTTTTATAGAATCCTTCCGAACACGTTCCGCAATTTGTACATACTCTTTAACTACTTCATCTTGTGCCCGACGTTTAACACAATCAGCGCAGAACTTATCAGCTGAATGAGTGGCACAGTAATATTGGCCACAAGACCGGTTATATCCGCCGCATTGCCCAATCACAGGATTGGGGCAACCCCGTACCGCACAAGCAACATTAAGATTGGTAACCACGCCGAACTCCTTTCACATATAGGTGTTGGAATATTGTCGCGATTTTGCGCAGGCGGCTAACGAAAGCATCAGCGGTTTGGCGTAGCCCGAAGCGGAGCGGAGGGCGAAGCCAAATCCGCTGCATGCAGGGTTAGGGCGCACAATATCATTCTTGTTTGGGGCTGCCCGCAAAATTTACAGACATCTTCCGAATACCTTCGCTGTCTTTGGTAGCAACTACCATAGTGTCTTGTCCAAGAATCTCTGTCTTCCCCCACGCGACATGCACATCTCCAATGCACCCGCTACCCATTTCGAACTTCTCTATCTGAAATTTGCTAGGCCCCTGAATATGTATTTTTTTGATCTCACGAAGCACCGGCGGGTCGACCTTTTTCATGAACAGCGGCCTGTCCAAGTGATCTCTTGGCGGTTCCCAGTCAAGTTCAAACCACACATGGTCGTTCTGTCCCTTCTCCAGCAGGTAATCTCCCACCCGCGGTGAACTTAATAGCTTTTGGACGAGTTCGCCAATCTGACAAACCTCCTGACCCTCAATCGTGTAAATAAGATTCGTAGGCATCACAGAAACCGTTTCTTCTGCGAAGGTTTCCATAGGCAGAACTGAAACAGTGACTTTGTTTGCCGAGACAGTAACCGATTTGGCCCAGAGCGAGCTGTCAAATCCAAACAATGATTTGAAGTCAGCGGATTCGATGTCATCGAGTGAAAATGTTTGAATCCCATAAAGCCGAGCAACCTCGCGCGCTTCTGGAGTGAAGCCAGCGCGCGAGGTAAGAATGAGTGCGTTGGTAGGAAGGCGATCATGCTTCACTTTCAATTGCTCAACCCAGGTAACATCAGCGACACGCTGATGGTCGCGACACTCAACCGACACTATTACGCCTTGACCGCCGACCGAGCCTTCGATGCACACATCTACTTCGCGCATCGTTCCTGTGGCCCGATCTTCGAGCATCTTTGACTCGGTGACGATTGCGCCATCTGCAAGATTCACCCTTACCAAGTAGACAAGCCGCTGAAAATCGTTTGTTCGCTTTGGCATATTATGGCGGTTTTCTTTGTGCGCCCTAACGCCTGCGGGTTAGCCGCCCGCGTGATTATCAGACTCGCCCGAAGTGCCAGAGCGAAGCGGGTCGGCTACACCCGCTTGTTGGGCGGCTACGGATGCAAACCCGCAACCCGACGTTCCCTTGCTCATCCTCACCGTCTTTTCCTTGCTCGGTTTTTCAGCAAGTCCTCGATGTGGTAGAGCCGCCCAACCGGTCGGCGTCAGGCGCTCGCCGGAGCGCAGCGGAGGCGAGTCGCCTGCACGCCGGTGTTGGGCGAAAGACTGGCCCGACGCGGACTGGCCCCAGCCAATATTTTACAGGTCACTACCGCTTGCCTTGCAACTCCTTGATTGTCAAAGAGTCAAACTGACCCCGCCTGTACCTTGCTTTTCGCCCGACGCTGACCGAAAATCTTTTGCTGGCCGTGCGATTCGTTTGCGGAGTAAAAGTCACACTGACCCGGCTTGCACTTGGCTTGTCACCCGACGCCGACCGAAAGAGCTAACCGGCCTCTACGACTGCTAGCGAGCGGGCGGTTGCGTGGATCACGCTGGCCGGATGATAAACAGAATCCAGTTGCGTCACCGACTCGGCCAACAAACAGAATCCAGGAAGCAATCCGACCGCTGGCGGCGAACGCGCCGACCTGACTAGCTGGTAAAGGAAGCGCGGGACGTGGGCGCGGTGCTGGTCGTCGCCCGCGTGCCACGCGCTGTTTGAACGCGGCGATCACTTCACCCGCCGCCCGACCCTTCGGCTTCGCTCAGGGCAGGCTTTTGCCGAAAGACTCGTTGGCGGTTCGCCGCTTCACCTACTTTTGAAATGTGCTGACCCCTTCGGCAAGCTCAGGGCAGGCTCCTCCCGAAATACATCCTGAGCTTGTCGAAGGACTTCGCCGGAGACCGCCCAACGGTTTGCGTTAGTGGTGGTGGGGCGGGCTGAGATAATGCCTGTGAGGTAGGAAAAACTCGAAGCCAGAAAACTGCTTATAAAACGCGCAGAATCCCCACCATCCACTGCACGCTTTGTTCGGCGGCTCTATGAATGCAAATGAGTGCGACGGAGAGGCAGATTACTTCTACTGCACTTCTGCACTTCTCTTATTTTTTCCAAAACTCCCACCATTTCTTGGGTGGCAGGATTCGCAGAGAGGGCTCAAACTGATTTGTTCTGCTTGAGGTAATGGACGGACTTTCATATGCTATATAGTTATGAGTATCAAAGCATTCCTCACAAACAAGCTTCTGCGGCTTGCATAGATACCCTTGTAAGGGTGATATGGGTTGACCGCAATTTTCACAGTTCGCCTCACCATCTTGAGGGTTTCTGCCATCCCAAAACATTCGGCTTTGGGGTGAGCGCCACCAGCGAAGAGCCGCTTCTTGTGCTTTTGCCTTGTTTTCGTTCATTGTGGAATCTCCTTTCATTACACGTGAGAATGGCGGGGTTATGGGTTCTCTGCGAAGAATTGATTCATTGCTCCTGAATAACTTCGTCTTGAAGATGATATCGAATTAAGATAGTTTTCGGCTACAGAGAGGATACCAATCAATTCGTTTGGAGGTGCAAACATGGCTTCATAACCTGCTTTAAATAGCAAGGTGGTATCTCCTTTGTAAAAATGAAAACAAATGCGAAGCTTGTTGACATTTGTAAGTTTTTGTACAACAGTTTTGTCATTTGGCAAGCCAATGTTTGGGAATGTTTCAAGCCAAAACGGGTTGCTAGGATTATCCAAGATTGTTGGCTTTACAAGGAAGATGGGATAACTAGGATAATTCTTGTATCCTAATTGGATTCTTACATTACCTTGCTCAATAGCAGTGCGGAGCGCAAGTATTTCATTTTGTGAGAATGATTGTTTGGACACGAAAAGAATTTGGCTTTGATTATTTGGTGATATGCCAACAATAGTTCCCCCCATCGAAGCTTGTTCAATTCTCGATTTGGCAAAATCTGTGTCTGCTGATAAATCAGCTTCGGGAATGGCTCTGGATTGAGTTGCCTCAATGAGAGCAAAGGCTGATTGCTTTCCACTTTTTTTACCGAAGAGTTTATTGAAGATGTTCATTTGGAGTCTCCTTTCATGTCTGTTCAATTGGTTTGAGGACAAGCCGCCGAACTAATAGTAGCTGGAATTTTTCCGTACATTAGGCAAACGCTTTACACGGATTAATGTTGAGGTAAAATAGGCCCCTGAAGGGCGTTCTCCGGAATTTTTCCAGCTAAGCCCTCTCATTGGCCCGTTTTGCGGAAAGGGATTTCCGCTTTTTATCCTTGCCTTCAAGGATACTTTGCCTCTGCCCTCAACCGCAATCATTCTACTGCTTTTCCCAAAGAGCGCAACCATCCATGACAACCATCAGCCCCCAAAAGAAACCCCTCCTCGAACAAATGCGCGATGCCCTCCGCGCTCGCCATTATTCAATCCGCACCGAAACCAGTTACGTGGATTGGGCCAAGCGATTCATCCTCTTCCATCATAAGCGCCACCCAGAGACGATGGGCGCCGCCGAGATCACCGCTTTCCTCACCCATCTCGCCGTTGAACAAAACGTCGCCGCCTCCACCCAAACCCAGGCCCTCAGCGCCATCCTTTTCCTCTATCGTGAAGTCCTGCAAATGGACTTGGACGAACCGCTCAACATCGTCCGCGCCAAAAAGCCCGAACGCCTCCCCGTCGTCCTTGCCAAAGATGAAGTCCAGGCCGTCCTCCGCCGGATGTCCGGCGATCATCAACTCATGGCCAAACTCCTTTACGGCAGTGGCCTGCGCCTCATGGAATGTGTCCGTCTGCGAGTCAAAGACGTGGACTTCGCCCAACACCAGATCGTCGTTCGCGAAGGCAAAGGCATGAAAGACCGGGTCACCATGTTGCCCGACCAACTGCGCGAGCCGCTCCGGGCACAACTGGCGCGGGTGAAACAATTGCATCAGAGCGACTTGGAAAAAGGCTACGGAGCTGTCTACCTGCCCTTTGCTCTGGAGCGCAAATACCCGAACGCGCATAAAGAGTGGGCCTGGCAATATGTCTTCCCCTCCGACCGCCTCTCGCCCGACCCGCGCGCCCCTGGCGTCATCCGCCGCCACCACGTTGACGAGAGCGGTTTGCAGAAAGCGGTGAAAGACGCCGTGCGCGCCGTCGGCCTCACCAAAAACGCTACTTGCCACACGTTTCGGCACTCGTTTGCGACACACTTATTAGAGTCGGGCTACGACATCAGAACCGTGCAGGAGCTTCTCGGCCACGCCGACGTCAAGACCACCATGATCTACACCCATGTCCTCAATCGCGGCGGCCTCGCCGTCAAAAGCCCGCTCGACTAGCCGGCCTATTCATCAAACAGATACGTCGCCTCGGCGTAATACCGCACTTCCTTCGTCGCCATCTTCTTCTTCAGCCACCCGGCCAGGCGGGCGTTCTTGGCCTCCAGCGACTCGTCCGCTTTCAAATCGGCCAGCGGGTAATTGAGGCGCAGGGCGCGGCCCTGAATCAAGTGGCGGGTCAGGCCGGTGGGCATCAGTTCACCGTCGCGGGCCAGGGCCATCACTTCCACCGGTTCGTAGTTGGGAAAGATCACCAGCCCGGTCAGGTTCGGGTACAAACTGCGGGCCTCTTCGAGGTTGTCGGTCGTGGCCCGGAAGAGACCGCCCTTTTCCTTGTAAGTGTCCACCATCGCATTGAGTAAGGTGTTCTTGCCATGAATGCTGTGATCACTGGCATGAGCCGAAAACACCTTGCCGTCGGCGCGAATCGTATAAGAGATCAGGTCGCGGCGGGCCAGGCCGGCGCGGGCGTGGAGCAAGTCGCTCTCGCGAAAATCAAGGCCGTCAATCGCATCCAGCTCGGATGAAAACGTTTCAATGTCAATACCGGTCACCAGGTGATGCCAGGTGGAGAGCGTAACCTGCGGCGGCTCGTAGCGCACCAACTGCACCAGGCAATGTTTGTAACCCAAATGCATCAGCGCCGTCGTGCGGTTCGCGCCGTCCAGCACCACGTAACGCGAGTCTTGCCCTGCGACCGAAGGGAGTGTCGAAGGGTCGCCCAGTTGCGTGGCGATGGGCGGGTTCTTGAGCAGGCCCTCGGCCTCAAGCCGCCGGGCCAGCGGCGCGGTGCGTTGAACGTCGTTGTACTCGTGCTCCACCAGCAACTCGAGCGGCACGATTTGCAAATCGGGAGTTTCGGGATCGATGAGCGGGTGAAGTTGATGGGTCATGACTTTTTTGCCGCGAATTGCGCGAATGAGTGCGAATTTGATTCAAGCAATTCGCGACAATTAGCGAAATTCGCGGCTGAAATCCTTTATCGTTTCTGAGTTGCCAGATAATCCAGCAGGTCAATCTTGGTCACGATGCCCACCGGTTTTTTGTCTTCGACAACGACGGCCACCTGGCCGGTGACAAAGATGGACATAAGGGCCTCGAGCGGCGTGTCGGGTGAAATAATGGCGACTTCGGGCCGGGTGACGGCTTCCACTGATTCGTCCGGGTCATGTTTGTGTTCGGCTGTGATTAAGTGATTGAGCAGATCGATCTCGGTGACCATGCCCGCCAGCGCCTCCTGATCATCCACGATTGGCAATTGTGAGATGTCGTATTTCTTCATCAGGCCGATCACCTCGGTCATGCGGTCATTACGGTGGGCAACGTGGAGCGTCGGGGCGGCTTTGGTGGTCAACACGTCGCTGGCCCGCGCCTCGGCCCAGGCCGACTCCAAAAAGCCCATCTCGCGCATCCACTCATCGTCGAATACTTTGGAGAGGTAGCGCGAACCCGAGTCGGGCAGGATGACGACGACGAAGCGATCCGGCCCAAAGCCGCGAGCGTAGCGCAAGGCGGCGGCCACGGCCGTGCCCGACGACCCGCCGCAGAAGATACCTTCTTCTTTAACAAGGCGCCGCGTCGCCAGAAATGATTCCTTGTCGCCCACTTGAATGACCTGATACACCACCTATAGATCGAGCGCAGTCGGCAGAAAGTCTTCGCCGATACCTTCGATCTTGTACGTCTTCAAAAACGGCTCGTCGGGCACGCGGCCCAGCCGCCAGGTGTCGTAGAGCAGTGAGCCAACCGGGTCAACGCCGACGATTTTAATGGCCGGGTTCTTCGATTTGAGAAAGCGCCCCACGCCGGTGATCGTGCCGCCGGTTCCCATGCCAATCACCACGTCCGTCACCTTGCCCTCGGTCTGCTCCCAAATTTCGGGGCCGGTGGTTTGCACGTGGCTTTGCGGGTTGACTGGGTTATGATACTGATTGGCTAGAATGGAATTTGGTGTTTCGGCCACGATGCGGTTTGCCACACTGTAATACGAACGCGGGTCGCTCGGCTCGACGGCGGTGGGGGTGATAATGACTTTAGCCCCGAAGGCGCGCAGGAGCCGAATCTTCTCCATGCTCATCTTGTCGGGCATGACGCAGACAGCCTTATAGCCTTTGATGGCGCAGGCGATAGCCAGGCCGACTCCGGTGTTGCCCGACGTGGACTCAACCACCGTGCCGCCCGGCTTGAGCCGCCCGCTTTGTTCCGCCTCCTCAATCATCCCCAGCCCGATCCGGTCTTTGACCGATCCGCCGGGGTTGAAAAATTCCACTTTGGCGTACATCTTGCATTGCAGGCCTTGCGTCACCCGGTTAAGGCGGACGAGAGGCGTGTTGCCAATGGATTCCAGAATGTTGTCGTAGACGCGCAGGGCGGCGAGAGAGGTCATGTGCTTGGCTCCAGAGGGTTGAATTTTGCCGGCGAGGATAGCATAGAAATGGACAATGAACAATGAAGCAGGCAGACAAAAGTTTGTTTGACTTCGCTTCACGATCTGAATAGTATTCATGTTTGAAATACGGAACCATTCTTGCCGGGAGCGCATCTTTTTGTGCCCGGCCTTTGCCTGGGAGAATCCTGATGATCAAAAAACTTTTGCTTCCCACAGACGGCTCAGAACATGCCGAGCGCACGGTTCAATATGCCACTGAACTTGCCAAAATGAGCGGGGCAACCATTGTGGCGCTCTATGCCTTCAACCCGCCGGTCTCGCTCCGGAGTCGCGGCGCGATGATGGAAGAATTTAGAGCCTCGCTTGCGGAAGAGGCCAGAGAAATCATTGCCGAGGTTGGCGAGCGCCTGAAAGCTGAAGGTCTGCAAGTGACGGCCCTGGCCGTTGAAGGCCCGGCGGCGGAGGCCATTTTGCGCGCCACCGAAGACGAGAAGCCGGACTTGATCGTGATGGGGTCGCGCGGCAATGGCGGCCTCCCCGGCCTGCCGCTGGGTGGGGTGGCCGAGCGGGTGGTACGAATGTCGCCTGTGCCGGTGCTGGTGGTGAAGTAGAATGTCCGGGCTTTGTATCCGCATCCATCAGCGTTTTTTCTGCGAAATCTGCGTTCCGGTTTTGCCTTGAGTAGTTACAAATTCACCATCAATTCGTGTCATTCGTAAAAAGGGAGTTTAGGAATGAGAAAAGCGCGACAAGCACTTTCTGTTTTAGCGGCGGCCAGCATATTCCTCGCCGCTTGTGGCTCTGGCGAACTGCCAGATGATCCGACGGCGGTTGTAACGGCCATCTTTGCCACGGCGACAAAGGTGGCGAACTTGATTGCCACGCGCACGCCGATTCCGCCCACTCGCACCCCGGTTCCGCCGACGGCGACTCCCGTGCTTCCAACCGACACCGCCGCCCCGGCTTCCACCTCAACATTCACGCCGGTGGCCCACGACACAGCCACGCCTTTGCCGCCGCCCACTGCCATCCCTACGGTCGCGGTTCCACCGACGAACACGGCTTTGCCACCTACCGAGGCTCCGGCCGCCGGGCAACTTTGCCCGCAATGGGCGCACGACAGTTACGTGACAACTGCGCCCGACAACAAGAACTACCCAACCTGGCACCCTCAAGTTGATCCGCGTTTCGATTGTTACTTCGATCACGACCATGGCGACGATCCGACAACCAGCCTGGCCAACTCGGCCCTGCCGCCGTTCGGCTATATTGGCGCGCAAATGAACCCGCCGATGAACGAGCCGCACGCCGGTTTCAAAATTTTTGTGGTAAACAAGGGCACGACCAACGACGAGGAACGGACGGCCACAACCAGCACTCGCATCGTGGCCCACATGGGCACTGGCGGCGTCAAACGATTCGACGAGCAGTTTCACTCATTGATCTTTGATCTGGTGGCCGATGACGGCCACTACATTCACGTGCAAGGCATGGCCGACACCGGCGAGGTCGGATCGATCTGCGACCGCAACACCAACAGCAAGCAGGGCCGGACGGTGGTGATCTTGCCCGGCGCCGGCTGCGACAACAAGGATTCGCTCTACGAAATCTGGCTGTTCAAGTTGAATATCGGCGACAAAGCTCTGGTCTTGGTGTCCACTGCCGTGTTCGATCCGATCACCATCATGAATCCCGCCAATCACACCGAATTGAATTACACCGCCGACGTGTTTGCCGGCCGGGCCAACGAAGCGCCGTTCACGCCGCCATTCAATGGCTGCAATCGTGAAGGTTATAGCGGCCCGGTGTATTGGTACAACGGCGGCGGGCAGACCACCTATCATTCCGATCCGATGGGAATGATTATGGACGACGCGCCGTTGTTGCAGGAAATTTCAGCGCATAACGACATTGGAATCAAAATGAATCAGGATCAGGGGCAAATGAAGTTGCGGCGCGATTATTGCGCCCCGGGGCTGGGCTTGAAGAACTGACGTTGATCGCTACGCTCCGAAGTTGACAAGCTTCGGAGCGTTTTTTGTTTGCGCCTGCGATAAAGGACTATCGCGGGCGTTTTGTTTTAAAACGCCGTTAAAGCCTTCGGATTTAACGTGAAAAGAAATTTGGGACGCGGACACTTCGTGCGCTGATTTTCGCTGATAAAAAATAAAATCTGCGTTTATCCGCGTTTATCAGCGTTCTATAGAGGCCGTGCTTTGTTGAAACGAAGTTGTTTGCATGTTTGCATTGTGTCAAAGCACAGTGCCGTTTCCGATCCGATCGCTTTCACGAATTTGTCATCAGGTCTTTTGAGCGTGTTACAAGTGTCAAAACAGAGTCCAATGATCGCAAAAAACGGCCCGACAAGTACTCAAGGTATGTTCACTAATGGCGATACCGGCTTTAGGATGTTCGACAGTGCGACATCAATTTGATCGCAACACTGTTACAGGAGTGAATGAGATGACAAACACAAAGCGTTACTTTCGGACTTACGGTTGGGTGGCGGTGGTTGTAGTGTTCACCATGCTGGTCACAGCCTGCGCGCCGCAGGCCGGCGGCAACTCAAATGCGTTGCCCACATTGGCCTCGGTGGAGCAAACGGTGGCGGAGCAGGTTGCCGCCGCCAACGCCTCGTCGAATGGCGTGAACGTGGTTGCCGTTGAGCCTAACGTCGCCATCGCCAGCAATGGGATTGTCAGCTCTGGTGTTGTGAGCGCGCCCGTAGAAGCGGCAATTCAGCCGGTTGTCGCCACGTTGTTGCCTCCAGTAGCCAATGATCAATCGCAGATCTCAAATGCGATTCTCCCGACCAGCACGCCGGCCATTTCCATTGATGTCCAGCCGTCGGCGGCGAACGCTCCGGCCTCTCCGGTTGACGCTCAAGTGGCGGCGTCCAACCCGGCGGACACTACAGCCGTTCAGGCCCAGGAGCCGCAAAAAGTTGCAGATAGCCAGGCTCAGCCTCAAATCGTTGCCGTCGCTAATGTTGCTCCGGCGAACGCCGCCGCCGCCGTTCCGGTACAGCTCACGGCGCAACTCCCGCAACTGGCCTGGTTCTACAAACCGCCGACTGACCAGAACTACGACCAGTTGGTTGCCAACTTTGACTTTTTTATTCTGACTCACAAAGATGAAGCAGTGCGCGATTTGCTCCGGGCGAAGGGTCTCAAAGCGCCGATTTTGCAATACATCCGCTGGGATGCAATTAACGCCCCGGCCTCCTGCACGGCCACTCCGCGCGGCAACCAGGCCGCGTACAAGCCGGGCGATTTCTGCGACATCATCGCCAATCACAAAGACTGGTTCCTGTTGGACGCCAGCGGCAAGGGCATCTCGTTTGTCTCCGGCGGAGATACGTATTATCGGATGAACCCGGCCTCGGCCGGCTGGCGCGAGTTCTTCGTCACCCGGGCCAATGAAATGAAGACGCAGTTCGGCTGGGACGGGTTGTTCATGGATAGCGTTGTCAAAGGCACATCCATCACCCAGGCCGACACTGAAGCTTTCTTCGCTTACGTTCGCGCTCACTACAGCGCGCCTTTGATGGCCAACATTGGCGGCATGAAGAACGAGTTCAATGGCGCGTACGACAAGTACCTCGACGGCGTGATGCACGAAGCCTGGGTGCTTGGCTGGAACTCTGAGTATCTGCCCGTCTCCACCTGGCAAGCCCACCTCAACCACGTCGAAGCGCTGCAGGCGGCAGGCAAGTATGCCATCCTCGTGTCACGTGGCCGGAAAGACGACGCTCAGCGCCAGCAATTTACATTTGGCTCGTACTTGTTAGTTGCCAGCGGCCTGTCCTCGTTTCGTTATGCCAGCGGTGATGCTTATCGCGAAGCCTGGCTGTACCCCGGTTATCAAGCCGACCTGGGCAAGCCGCTTGGCAAACGCTATCAAGTGGGTTCCACCTGGCAGCGCGATTTTGAGAAAGTTACCGTGATTGTTGATCCGGCGGCCCACACGGCGGTCTTCAAATGGAAGAAGGCTGGCGTGACGGCCACCGCCACCAAAGCCCCCACTAAAGTGGCGACTGCAACGACAGTCTTTACGGCGACCACTGCGCCTACTTCAACTCAGGTTCCGCCGACGGCGACGATAATCCCGGCTACCTCAACGCCGGTTCCGGCGACTGAGACACCCGTGCCGCCCACCGAGACGACGGTTGCCCCGACGGCCACCACCGGCCCTGGCGCTACCGCCACCGCGGTTCCTGTTGCCGGGCAGTTGTGCCCGCCCTGGGTGCACGACCGCATCACCACCCTTGGCCCGGATGGCAAGACCTACCCGACCTGGCATCCGCAGATCGATCCTGAGTTCGGTTGCTACTTCGATCACGAGCACGGCGCTGATCCGCGGACGGCGCTGGCCGACCCGTCACTCCCGGCCTTTGGTTACATCGCGGCCTACATGAGCCACCCAATGAACGAGCCGCACGCCGGCTTCAAAGTGTTCGTCGTCAACAAAGGCACGACCAACGACGAAGGCCGGACGGCCACGACCAGCACCCGCATCGTGGCCCACATGGGCACCGGCGGCGTGGCCCGCTTCGACAACCGGTTCCACTCGCTGGAGTTTGACCTGGTAGCCGACGACGGACACTTCGTCCATGTCCAGGGTATGGCCGACACCGGCCTGGCTGGCTCGATTTGCCAACGCGACCAATTTTTGGCCGATAGCAACCCGTCCAACGACATTGGCCGGGCGGTGATGATCCTGCCTGGCCTGGGCTGCGACCAGCCTTCGGCCTACGAGATTTGGCAATTCAAGCTGAACATCGGCGACAAGGCCACCATTCTCGTAGCCGCCGCTGTGTTTGATCCAATCACGGTGATGAACCCGGCTGACATCACTCAGTTGTTGTACATGAAGGACGTGTTTGCCAGCCGGGCGAGCGAAGCGCCGTTCATGCCGCCGTTTGGGGGGTGTGACCGGGAGAGCTACAGCGGGCCGGTGTACTGGTACAACATGGGCGGCTCGACGGTGTATTACACCGACGGCGATGGACTGATGACGCCGGGCGGACCGCTTAAGCAAGAAGTGTCGGCTCACAACGACATCGGCATCAAGATGAACCAGGACCAGTCTCAGATGAAGCTCCGTGCTGACTTCTGCGCCGCCGGCATCGGTCTCAAGAACTAGAGCGGTTTCCAGGTTGCCAGACTTCCGAAGTCTTCAAGACTTCGGAAGTCTGGAACCCGTAAATCAACTCGGAATTTGCTCTAGGCCGACTCAGGACTGAGAGGAGAAAGTTATGCAACGCGTGATGATTGTTGGCGCAGGCGACTTGTTCGACGAAGGGTTGAGGCGGCTGTTATCACAAGAGCACACTGGCCTCGACGTGCTAAACGTCGCCTACGAAAGCGACGCCGGCATTCTGCGGTTGCTTCTGGAATGGCGGCCCGACACGATTGTGCTGTTTGAAGGCGGGCCGTTGACGGTGAGCCGGGTCTTTGAGTTGATCAACAGCGTTTCGGACTTGATGTTTGTGCGCGTAATTACGGCGCTCACCCGAATCAACCCGGCTGAGTTTTATGAGGAGCAACCGGTCCTGGCCGGCAATCAGGCAATTGACCGGTGAAAAAAAGACCGGCTTCCGCAGATGCGGAAGCCGGTCTTTTTTTGTTTCCTAATCCACAAAGTAACTTCGGCAGGCCTCGTCAAGCAGGGCCGGCGTTAGGCGGGGCGGGGCGCCTTCATAGTTGCAGATCGAGACGGCAGTCTTGACGATGTCGCGCGGATGCACGGATTGCAGCGCGCGTTTCGGCTCACGATACCATTTCTGCAGAAGATAAACAAAGCTGTCCTTGTCGAATGGAACGTTGTAGGCTTCGCATATCTTGACGAAAATCTGGTAGAACATTTTCTCGTCGGGACTGCTCACCTCTACTTTCATCTGGATGCGGCGCAGGAAGGCGGCATCCACCAGTTGGGCCGGGTCGAGGTTGGTGGAGAAGACAATCAGTTGGCGGAAAGGCACGTCCAGAGTCTGGCCCGTTTGCAGGCGCAGAAAGTCAATACGGCTTTCGAGCGGCACAATCCAGCGGTTGAGCAGATCCTGCGG
Organism: Chloroflexota bacterium; assembly: GCA_016197225.1. NCBI lineage: Bacteria > Bacillati > Chloroflexota > Chloroflexota bacterium. The sequence continues at coordinate 23,022 of JACPWC010000015.1, read as the reverse complement.
CCTCACTTGCTGGCGGCCAAAATCGTCAATGAGGAACATGCCGCCGTTGGCCTTCAACTGCAAAGGCGCTTCGTAAAATTTGGCGACCTGATCGAAGCGCAAGTCCAATGCGTCCATTTTGAGTTCGCCGCCCACCATCACCGCCGGCCGCACAAACAGCCCCCAGCGCTTATCCACCCGGCCATACAACTGCTCAGTCTTGCCTTTTTCCACCGGGGCAGAAACATGAACGAGCGGGTCGAACACCTGGATGATCTGGCCGCCCGTTGTTAAGGCATAAGGAATCCAGATCGGGTCAGTTCCGGCGAGCAAGCCGGCAATGGCCTGGGCCACGGTGGTCTTGCCGTTGCCGGGCGGGCCGTACAAAAACAGAGACGAACCGGAGTTGATGGCCGGGCCGATCCGGCGGTGAAAGTTATCGGGCAGGATCAGGTGGCTGATGGCTTGTTTGACTTCGTCGGGCGCGACGCGGCGGGTGTTGCCGGTTTGCTGAAGGATGACCTGGTTGTAGGCTTCGATGCTCACCGGAGCCGGGCCAACATATTGCGTGCGGCCAAAAGCGTCGCGGGCGCGTTTGCCGCCCTCGTCGGTCAGCCGGTAGGTGTAGCTCAGGCGGCCCAGGGTTCCGGCCTTGGCCACTTCCACCAAATGCTCTTGTTGCATCCACGCCAGGGTCTCATCAATGACCTGGGTGTGAACGCGGATGACTTCGGCGAAGCGGCTTACGCTCACATCGCCCTCGTTGAACATCAGGCGCAGAATCAGGTCGCTGATGATAGAAGCCGGTATCCCCAGGTCGTTGACGGTCGTGGCCTGAGTCAGTGCTTTGTTGAGTTCGGTTGTGTCAGCCAAGAGGGTGTCTCCTTGTGAAAATGGTTGACGTTGGCGATTACCAGTATATGCGGAAGAAGCAGGTTTGCCAATAACCCGCGCCGGGCCGCCTGGCGGCGTTGAGATTGCGTTTGAATTGCGGAAAAGAGTGTGCTATCCTGAGAGCCGGGTTACAAAGTTCCTAAAACCGCCAATCCAGGAGGAGAGCTTCTTATGGAAATCACTGCGCGCGAGCACAAACGGGTCGTCGTCATTCGTGTTTCTGGCCGGGTGGACGCCACCACCACCGCTGAATTTGAAGCCAAAATAAAAGAATATGTTACCGGCGGTCATCCCAATTTAGTGCTGGAGCTGGACGCCGCTGATTACATCAGTAGCGCCGGGTTGCGGGTGCTCATCTCGGCTCAAAAGGCATTGAAGGCCAAAGGGGGCAAACTGGTCATGGCTCAACCGTCCGACCGGGTTAAGGAAGTGATGCAACTCGCCGGGTTGGATCCGCTGTTTCCCATCTTTCCCGACACCGAGTCGGCGGTGGGAGCAGTTTAGCCGGCGTCAACCTCCAGGTTTAAAATCAGGCCCGCCTCTCACGGTTGGGCGTTAACAGGCAATCGGCCATTTGCTGCGAACACCCTCGCTGGCGGTTTTCGGTGAGGGTGTTGTTGTTTAGTTGTCGCTTTCAATTTGAACACGGTCTGGCTTTACGCTCTGATTCTTACCCTCGCGTTGGCCACCACCAGCGCGATCATTTGGCGGCGTTTGCGCTCGCGCCGCGCCCTCGAAGCGCGCCTCTCAGAACTCTCGGTGCTGGCCGACGTGGGCCGGGCCATCCTCGGTTCTCAACTCGACCTGACGCGGCTGGCTGAACTGGTGTGCCAGCAGGCCGGGCAAATTGTTGACACCAGCATTTTCCAGCTGGGCCTCTTCGAAGGCGATCGCTATCGTTTGCTGATCTGGGTGATGGACGGCCAACGCCGGCCACCGCTCGAATTCCGCCTCACCTCCGACTCGCCCGGCATTGTGGGCTGGATACGTGAAAGCAAGCAACATCTGCTGGTGCAGGATTTTGAAAAGCAGACCGACTCGCTTCCGGCCAGGCCGCGCTACATCTCCTCCGACCCGCCCCGGTCAGCCGCTTTTGTCCCCCTCATCGTCGGCGAAACCGTCCTCGGCGTCATGGCCATTCAAAGCCGGCAACCCGGCGCTTTCTCCGAGCGCGACCTGCGCCTGCTGTCCATCATCGCCAACCATGCCGCCGCCGCCCTCGAAAACGGGCGGCTGTTGGAGCAGGCTCAGCGCCGCGCCGCGCACCTTGAACTGCTCTCCGAGGTCTCACAGCAGATCAACGCCATTCAACCTCTGCCCGCTTTGTACCGGCAGGTTGTCGATCTCATCGCCGACAAATTCAACGGCTACGAGGTCAGCTTCTTTGAGAAGAACGCCGATCGGTTGATCCTGCTGGCGACGACGAGCGCCGCTTCGCAGGGTGAGCCGCCAACATGGAAGATGGGCGACGGGCCGGTGGGTCAGGCCGCCGTGCTTCACGCCCCGGTGGTGATCCAGAACCTGCCTGAATATCCACGCGACATGATGGACGATTCGACGGCGGGCGCAGGAGCCGAGATCGCTCTGCCGATTGAAATTGACGGGCGCGTTCTGGGTGTTTTGGATGTGCAGAGTCAGGGCGGGGCGGCGTTCGACGAGGCCAGGGTGTCGGTGTTCAAATCGCTGGCCGAGCAGTTGGCTTTCGCCATTCTCGAAGCCCAGGTCTACGCCGCCGAGCGCCGCCGCTCGGAGCAACTCTCGGCCATTGCCCAGGTCTCGCGCACCGTCACCTCAACTTTAGAACTGGATGACTTGCTCGATGAAGTCCTCGACCTGATTTCCGAACGAGAATACTTTGGCTACAAGCGCGCCCACGTTTTTTTGGCGCACGATGGCCGCCTGGTGTTCCGCGCCGGGCTGGGCAAGGGCGCGGCGCGCTGGAGCGTGGAAGGGCTGGCGCACGCCCTCGACGGGCCGGGCATCATAGCTGAAGTTGGGCGCACCGGCCGGGCCGCCCTGGTTGCCGATACCGCCCTGCACCCTGAATTTACCCCCGGCCCCGGTCTTGAAGACACGCGCTCCGAAATGGCCGCGCCGATGATGATGGCCGGGCGCTTGCTGGGCGTCTTTGATGTGCAATCGGAGCAGGTTGGCGCTTTCTCGCAAGATGAATTACAAACTTTGCAAACCCTGTCGGATACGCTGGCTGTGGCCGTGCGCAATGCGCGGCTGTTCGAGGCCGAGCGCCGCCGCCGTCGCCTGGCTGAAATTCTGCGCGAAGTTTCGGTGGCCCTCACGGCGACTCTGCGTTTAGACAGCGTTTTCGATTTGATTCTCAACGGCCTGGCCCGGGTGTTGAGCTACGACGTGGCGTCCGTCCTGCTCGTCAACGAAGTGGACGAAGTGGTGTTGCGCGCCAGCCGCGGCTCGCTCCACATGATCCGGGCTTTGGGCGCAACACTGGCGGTCAAACTGTTCCCAGGCGGCGAACCTTTTCCGACCACTGTTGACTTCAGTCAAGTGGACGATCAGAACGACTATCATCGGCTGTTGTCACTGCCGGAGCCGCACGTATGTCTGGGCGCTGTACTGGCCTTGCGTGGCGAGCATCTGGGCTACCTGGTGGTGGATCGAACCGGGGCCTCTCAATTCCTGGCCGAGGAAGTTGAACTGATCGCCGCCTTTGCTTCGCAAGCGGCAGTCGCCATTGAAAATGCGCGGCTGTATAACGCCCAGCTCGAGCAGGCCTGGGTAAGCACCACGCTTTTGCAGGTGGCCGAAGCCACCGCCCGCGCCCCGGAACTGGCCGAAGTGCTCGACACGGTTGCCCAGCTTACGCCCAAACTTGTGGGCGTGGAGCAATGCGCGGTTCTGCTGGCCGAGGGCGAAGAATTTGTCCTGGCCTCTTATCATAGTTCCGAGCCAAAACTTGCAGAGGCCGAAGAGGATATGTATCGCCGCTTCACGCTTGAAGAGTGGCCGCAGTTTGCCGACATGATTGGCAGTGGCGAACCAGCCGTCATCGTCCCTGAAGACGTGGACAACCCGATGCCTGAATCGCTGCGTGACCTGTTTGAAGGCGTGACGATCCTTTTACCCATGCTGGCCAAAGGCCGAGTGCTGGGGGCGCTGGTGGTGGGCCAAACCCCGGGCGAGGTTCTATTTACGCCGCAACGCATCCGGCTGATCGGCGGCATTGCCAACCAGGCCGCGCTGGCGATTGAGACTGCCGCCCTGCATCAGTCACAACAGGAAGAAGGCTGGGTGAGCACGGCGCTGTTGCAAGTAGCTGAGGCGGTCGTGCAACAACCCACTCTGGAAGAAGGCCTGGAGACGGTCGCTCGTTTGATCCCGATGCTGGTTGGCGTCGAGAAGGTCGCCATCTTCCGCCGTAATGAAGAGACCGGAGTCTTTTATGCCAGCCAGGTGATGGGCTTAAGCCGGTCGGCGGCCTCGCAGTTCACGGGCCAGAAGGTGACGCCCGGCGACCTGGGCATAGACATCACCCGCGAGTCGGCCACCCCGGTTTTTGAGTTGACGCTGCCGGCGCCGTTGTCGAAACTGTTCGGCGCCGAAACTTGCATGGCCTGGCCGCTGTGGGCGCGCGGCGATTTGTTGGGGGCGCTGGTCGTCGAGCGCGTGACGGTGTTGGGCCGGCGCTTGAGCATCCTGAACGGCATCGCCCAGCAGTTGACGATGGCGATGGAGAATGCGCGGCTGGCGCGCGAAGTGGCTCTGCAACAACGAACCGAGCGCGAGCTGGAAGTGGCGCGAGACATCCAGTCCAGCTTCTTGCCAGAGGCCAGCCCTAAACCGCCGGGCTGGGAGGTGTGCGCCCTGTGGCAGGCCGCCCGCCAGGTGGGCGGCGATTTCTACGACTTCATCCCGTTGCCGCCGGATGACGGCCAAGAGCGTTGGGGCATTGCTATCGCCGACGTGGCCGACAAAGGAGTCCCCGCCGCGTTGTACATGGCCGTTTCGCGCACTTTGTTGCGGTCGGTGGCCATCAACCGCGTCTCACCTGCGGCAACGCTGGCGCGGCTGAATCAACTCATCATGTCAGATGCCCGTTCAGATCAATTTGTGACCGTGTTCTATGGAGTCTGGGAACCGGCGACGGGGCGCTTCACTTACGCCAACGGCGGCCACAACCCGCCGATCTGGGCCGATGGCGGCCCCAGCGCCACGCCGCTCACCGGGCGCGGGGCGGCCGTGGGCGTCTTCCCCGATATTCAATATCAAGAGCACGAAGTCCGGCTTCAACGCGGCGACACGCTTTTTTTATACACCGACGGCTTGCCCGACGCCATCAATGCCGCTCAGGAGGAGTTCGGCTTGAGCCGAGTCATTGATGTCGTCAACCAAACCTGCCACGAGTCGGCCCAGACGATGTTGCAGGTGATGGACTTGACGGTTCAAGCGCACGTGGGCGCGATGGAAGCGTTTGACGATTTGACGATGGTCGTCATCAGGCGGGCGGAGTGAGACCGGCGTATGGCTGACAACGATCTTCCTTTCGCGCGACCCGTCAAGTTTTCGGTGCCGTCACGAGCGCCCGATGTTCTTCGCCGCCACAGCCTGGTTGATTATCTCCATGAGAACATTCACCACAAGCTGGTGTTGGTGGCCGCCGCCGCCGGTTATGGCAAAACTTCGCTCCTGGCCGACTTTGCCCGCGAGGCAGAATACAAAGTGGCCTGGCTCACTTTGGATGAGTTTGATCGTGACCTGGTTACGGTGGCCTCAAACCTGGTGACCGCCCTTCGCTGGGCGTTCCCAACTTTCACCTCAACTCTCTCCGGGCTGGCCGCCGAGGCCGGGGCCAAACCGGGCGCCCTGGCTCTGGCTCTGGCCCACGAGATCGAATCCACCATTGAAGATTACTTTGTCCTGGCGTTGGATGACTTTCATTTAGTTGAAGAAGCTTCTCTCGTTTTGCAGTTCTTCGACGTGCTTCTGGCAAACCTGCCGGAGCAGGCGCATTTGCTCATCGCCGGGCGAACCATCCCGCCGTTGCAAATTGCCTCGCTGGCCGCCCGCCGGCAAATTGCCGGGTTGAGCGAAGAGCAATTACGGTTCACACCGGCAGAGGCCCAGGAGTTGGTTGAACTGCGTAATCAGGTGGTCTTGCCGGAAGCCGAAGCCGAGAAACTGGTTGCCAACACAGAAGGCTGGATTACCGGCATCTTGCTCACAACCCATCTCATGTGGCAAGGGTTAATGGCTAGCCTGATCCAGGCGCGCCAGTCTGAAAAACCTGTTTACGAGTATCTGGTGGCCGAAGTGCTCAATCATCAGCCTGAGACCCTGCGACAGTTCCTGCTGGAATCGTCCATACTGCCTGAGATGGAGCCGGCGGTGTGCAATGCCGTGCTGGGCCGGACGGATAGCGGCGAATTGCTCCAACAGGCCGAATCTCGCCGCCTGTTCATTAGCGCCGTCGGCGACGAGTTTCCTGCCTATCAATATCACCCGTTGTTCCGCGAGTTTTTGCTCGCCCGGCTTCGGGCACAGAATCCGGAGCGACTCAAAGCTTTGCAAGTAAAGGCGGCAGAATGGTTTGCGGCCAATGGCATGGTTGAGGCGGCGGTGACATTTTATGTGACGGCCGGGCAACTGAACAGGGCCGCCGACCTGGCCGACGCTAAGGCCGAGTCAATGTTCACCTCTGGCCGGCACGTCACCCTGCGGCGCTGGGCCGAGCAGTTGGCGGCTGAGGCCCAAAGCGCGCCAGAGCTTCATTTGCTGCTTTCAATTTCCGATGGCGACGCCGGGCAGTTGTCCTCTGCCGACCGGGCGCTGGCAATTGCCGAAGCCGGTTTCGCCGACCGTGGTGATGCGTTTGGCCGTGTTCGCACTCAGACCCAGCGGAGTTTGTTATTGTACCGCCGGGGCGAGTTTGAGCAGTCGCTGGCGCTGGCTCAGGCTTCTGTTCTTCAGGCGCGAGAGATGGGCCGCGTTTCCTCGGAGGCGCTGGCGCTCCGCTACGTTGGGCTGTGCCAGTTTGCCCTGAGCCGGCTGGCGGCGGCGGAAGAGTCGTTACAACAAGTAGTGAGAATGTTGCAGGCGCAGAAGAGCAGATATGATCTGGCGACGGCGCTGAATGATTTATCTTTAGTCTTGCGCGCCCAGGGCGAGACCGCTCGCGCCGCGCGGGCGCAACAACAGTCTCTGGCAATTTGGCGCGAGCTGGCCGTGCCCGGCCAGCTCGGGCTGGCTTTGAACAATGTGGGCTGGGATTTGCACATGCTGGGCCAGTACGAATCGGCGCTGGCAACCTACCGCGAAGCACTCAACTGGACACGGAAGGCGGGGAGCATTCGTTTTGAAGCCATTATTCTGGCCGGGCAGGGAGATGTCCATGCTGACCTGAGCAACTATGAAATCGCCAAAGACTTTTACCATCAGGCAATGCCTAAAGCAGAACAGGCGGAAGACTGGGACCTGATGGCTTATGTTTGCAGATGTCTTGCTCGTTTAGACCGCTTTGCCGGGAACTACTTAAGCGCCCTCGAATGGTTGCGACGGGCTTCGTTAGTTTCCGGGCAGGGCAAGGCAAAATCAGCACTGGCTAATGTTGAGAGTTTACACGGCATTGTTTTTGTTGAGATGGGCCATTTACAGGAAGGGAAAAAACTTCTGGAGCAGGTCAGCCTTGAGTTGGAGCAATCGGGTAGCCCGGTAGACCTGGCTCAAACGCTTCTCTTCCGGGCCTGCGCGGAATTTCGAGCCGGCGATCTAGAAGCGTCTGCGAACTTTACGGCGCAAGCTTTGAAAATGGCCGAGCAGGTGGGATACGACCAGATGCTGGTGAGTGAGGCGTTGGCGGCGCAGGATTTGCTTGAGGCATTATCAAGCCGACCTGACGTTGGCCCGCGCGCTTCAGGCTTATTGGCTCGGGCTCGGGCGATAAAGTCGTTCAGCCTACAGCGGCCTTCCTCAGATGAATCTTCCTCGGCGTTGCCACAACCCGCCATACTTCAAATTCGATCTCTGGGGCAGAGTCGGGTGTTGAAGGAAGGCGAAGAAATTTCGAAAACGGCGTGGGGTTCGCAAAAAGTTCGCGAGGTCCTCTTCTTCCTGGTGGATCAAGCTCCCGTTGCTCGCGATCGCGTTCTTGAAACTTTTTGGCCCGAAAAACCGGCAACCCGGG
>JACPWC010000015.1:0-14965 GCA_016197225.1 Chloroflexota bacterium | reverse complement strand
GGCGGCTAACAACTTTTATCAGGTGCTTTTCCGACTGCGCCGCATTATCGGCCACCCCTTTGTTAATCTTGAGGATCAGCAATGCCGCCTCGCCGCTGATCTGGCTCTGGATCATGATGTGGCCCGCTTTGAAATTGAGGCCCGACAAGGCCTGGCGTTACTGGCCGGAGACTTGCGCCGCTTAGGCATGTTGAACTCGGCCGCCAAACTTTACGCCGGCGATTACCTGGCTGATCTGCCGGTGGATTGGGCGCTGGAACGTCGCCGCGAACTGGCCGAGTTGTACGTGAATGTGCTCCGGGCCTACGCCGATGAGTTGATGAATTTGACCCGTTACGCAGAAGCGCGAGAGGTCTTGACAAAAGCTTTGGCGATTGAGCCGTTTCTTGATGATCTCCACGAACGGATGTTAATGTGCCTGGCCGGGATGGGCCGCCGCCATGCCATCGTGGATTACTACCGACATTACCGGGAAATCTTGCGAGCCGAGATGGGGCTTGACCCTCCGCCCGAAATAAGGGCGCTTTATTCAAGGTTGATCGAGTAATTGGGCAGGCGCTGATTTGAGCCTGCCCAATACGTTTAATAAGGGATTCACTAAGACGGTTTGGGGTAGAGTTAGCCAACTTTCAAATTGAGGAGAATGACCATGACCTACAAACAAATCGAAGACCCAACCAGTGGCGGCAGCGGCGGCATCGGGAAATAACCGACTCCATTAGTTTGCCTGGCTAAACTCAAAACCTAGTTCTTTTCCGGCTTTGCTTCAAAGGTTTCGGGGCAAGGAAAGGCGTTGCTATGTCTGTTCGCGGTCTACAAAAATTAGTGGGTAAGGCTGTCATCAGTGATAATTTCCGAAAGGGGATTCTGGGTGAACGCCGGGCTGAACTTGTCGGCGGCTTCGACTTGGAGCCGGACGAACTCGTGAGCCTCCTGTCGCTTCGGGCAGAGACCCTGGCCGAGTTTGCCGGAGCAGTTGAAGAAATCATCAACAACCGCCGCTCTTCCTTTTCAATGAGCCACACGCCGGAACTGTCGTCGCTGGCTTTTGAAAGGTACAATTTGCCAGTTGCCGGGCTTCCTGGTTTGGAGTAACCGGCTTGGAATGCCTCAACCCTCACTAGAGTTTTTGTGCGACTCCATCGTCGCTACCCTGCTGGAATACTATGGTATCGAATCCCCCCCAGTCCCAATTCGGGATATTTTGCGTTCCCCACCTCTCGATCTGGCTGGCGACCTGAACCTTGTGGAGGGCCTGCCTTTCGGCGATGCGCTTTGGATCAGACTGCCTGACGGCAAGGGAAAGGTTTTCGTCAATTTGGGCATTTCCGAGCGCGAGCGCCGGTATGCGATGGCGCGCGCGCTTTTCACCGGCATCTGCACCAGCCAGGGTGGCCGGGCCGCCGGGTTGCCGCATGTGCCAAATGACAAATTGTCTGCCCAGGCTTCAATTTTCGCCCGCCGACTATTGATGTCGGAAGACTTGCTTCCAGATTCGTGGGACTCAATGTCGTTGGAGGAATTGGCCGATCTCTTCCGGGTGCCACAGATGGTTGTTGAAGCCCGTTGGGAAGAGCTTTTGAATCGTTAGCTGTTCTTTCCTTCCCCTCTTTCTCCCAATAATTGTCAATCGCAGGCATGCGCCTGTCCCGGTTTTGCGTAGAACCAGCAGGCATGCTTTTTGCACACTTCGGGCTATGCCTTGCCCGCCTCGCCCGCTTATGATAGTATTCCGGCGCAATCTAACGCGGGTGTCGCCAAGTGGTAAGGCAGTAGCCTTCCAAGCTACTATGCGTGGGTTCGAATCCCATCACCCGCTCCTGCTCCGGGCCCGTAGCTCAATGGCAGAGCACCGCTCTCATAAAGCGTCCGTTGTGGGTTCGACTCCCGCCGGGCCCACCACAACCCCCAATATCTGTTTGCCAACCCAATTCATAAGTGAGAGAACATCATGAAACGAACTCTGTTGATCTTAGTCATTCTGACTCTGTTGCTGTCGGTGTTTCCGGTTCAGCCGGCGGCGGCTCAAGGAACCACCTACACCGTCCAGCCGGGTGACAACCTTTTCCGAATTGCCCTCAAGTTCAACACCACCGTGGCCGCCATCCCGGCGGCCAATGGGCTGACCACGACGACGATCCGAGTCGGGCAGGTGTTGATTATCCCGAGCGGAGCGAGCGGCTCATCTCCCGCGCCGACGGCCAAACCCGGAGCAACTACCGCGCCCAACACCAATCCCGGCGCTTACACCGTCCAACCGGGTGACAACCTCTATCGGATTGCTTTGCGCTTTGGCACGACGGTTGCCGCTATTCAGGCGGCTAATGGGTTGACTTCGGCGACGATTCGCGTCGGGCAAGTGCTAAAGATTCCTGGCGGCTCCTCTTCAGGCCCTGTGCCAACGGCAACTAAGCCACCCAGCGGCGGCGCGACGCCGGCGCCCACGACAGCCAGCAACCCCGGCACCTACACAGTTCAGCCGGGCGATAATCTTTTCCGGATCGCTTTGCGCTTTGGCACGACAGTCGCCGCTATTCAGGCGGCCAATGGGTTGACTTCGGCGACGATTCGCGTCGGGCAAGTGCTAAGGATTCCCGGCGCGCCCGGCTCTGGCCCCGCGCCCACATCCACCAAAGTTCCGGCCACTGCGGCTCCAGGGGCAACCGCCACGCCTCAACCGGCGGCGACTTCGGCAGGCACAACGGGCAGTTTTGAGTTGGGCGGGCAGGTGGCTGGCTTTTCTGACAATACCGCCAACAAAATGAAGTTCTCTGGAATGAAATGGGTGAAGCGCCAGGTGCGTTGGCATCCCGGCGACTCGGCCAGCGCCCACTTTGGCTTGATTTCGGATGCTCATAACCGGGGCTTCAAGATTTTGTTGAGTGTGCTGGGTGAGCCGGGCGACACCACGCCCGACAAGTTTGCCGGCTACGCCACGTTTGTGGGCGACCTGGCGGGCGCGGGCGCGGATGCCATTGAAGTCTGGAACGAAATGAATATTGATCGCGAGTGGAAGTCCGGCTCGATTGGCCCCTCGAGTTATGTGCCCATGCTTCAGCAGGCTTACAACGCCATCAAGTCCAAGAACGGCGGCACGCTGGTGATCTCCGGCGCGCCGGCGCCCACCGGTTTCTTCGGCGGTTGCGGCGGTGGCGGCTGTGATGACAAGCCTTACATCGAAGGCCTGGTGGCGGCGGGCGGCCTCAATTACATGGATTGCCTCGGCATTCACTATAACGAAGGCCTGATGCCGCCAACTCAGTCGAGCGGCGACCCGCGCGGCAGTTCCGACCATTACACGCGCTATTACCAAACGATGGTGGACACGTACTACAACGCCGCCGGTGGCCGCAAGAAGTTGTGCTTCACCGAGTTGGGCTACCTCTCCGGCCAGGAGTGGGGAACGTTGCCTGCCGGCTTCATGTGGAAGCCGCCCTACAACCTGACTGTTGCTGAACACGCTCAGTATCTTGGCGAAGCCGCCCGCCTCTCGCGTGATCAGGGCAAGGTGCGGTTCATGATCGTCTTCAACGTGGACCTGAACACGTTTGGCTCGGACCCGCAAGCCGGTTATGCCATGATCCGGCCCGACGGCAGTTGCCCGGCCTGCGACACGCTACGCGCTGTCACCGGCGGCGGGTAATTGCAAGCGCTTTGAATCAAACGGGGCTGAGGACTCTCAGCCCCGTTTGTTGTTTGAAATGCGCGCCCTGCAACTCTCCTCGCCAACCCCGATTGCTAGTTCGCCGCTGGCCCTTGTTGAGCAATTTCTTCCCGCACTCGCACCCAACTCTGTCCTCCTTCGTGTTCGCGCCTGCGGTGTTTGTCATACTGATCTGCATATTGTCGAAGGCGACTTGCCGCTAAAGAAGACGCCGATCACGCCTGGACACCAGGTTGTGGCCGTCGTCGAACAAATCGGCTCAGGTGTCACCGCCCCTTCGACTTCGCTCAGGGCAGGCGTTCGAGTGGGCGACCGGGTCGGTGTCCCCTGGCTTCACACGACGTGCGGCGTGTGCGAGTTCTGCCAACGTGGCGAGGAGAATTTGTGCGACAACGCCCGGTTCACCGGCTGGGACGTGGATGGGGGCTACGCCGACTACATGCTGGCCGACGAAAGCGCCCTCGTCCCCATCCCGCCAGCCTTTTCCGACGTTGAGGCCGCGCCGCTGTTGTGCGCCGGCATTATCGGCTACCGCTCGTTAATTAAAGCTGATCTTCAGCCCGGCGAGCATTTGGGGCTTTTCGGCTTTGGCGGCAGCGCCCACCTTGCCATTCAGATCGCGCGGCGCTGGAATTGCCGCGTTTCCGTCTTCACGCGCCGCGAGGAACACAAGGCGCTGGCCCGCGAGTTGGGGGCGGGGTGGGTCGGGGCCGCCCACCAGAGTCCGCCGCACCCGTTGGATCGAGCCGTCATCTTCGCCCCGGCAGGCAACCTTGTCCCGCTTGCGCTCGGCCATCTTCGCAAAGGCGGCACGCTGGCCATCAACGCAATTCATATGAGTCCCATCCCGCAATTCGATTACAATTTGCTCTACGGTGAGCGAACAATACGCAGTGTGACCAACGCCACGCGCCACGATGCCGTTGAGTTCATGCAACTCGCCGCGCAGATTCCGGCGCGAACAGAAGTGACGGCCTTCCCGTTAGAATCGGCAAATGAGGCGTTGGCGAAGTTGAAGCGAGGGGAGATTAACGGAGCGGCCGTGTTGGTGATGAGCAGATGACAAACGAACTTTCAATTCGCGAAGCCACATTGGCCGACATTGCAACCTTAGTGAATCATCGCCGTTGGATGTTTGAAGAGATGGCGGCGCTTCGCGGGGCGCAGGCCGACACAAGCGAAATGGCCGAAGCTTATTCGCGCTACCTGGCCCAGCATCTCGGCGGAATCATTCGAGCCTGGGTGGTCGAAGAAGGTGGTAAGATCATCGCCAGCGGCGCGGTATTGTTTTATGATTGGCCGCCGCGCCCCAAAGACTTAACCGGGCGCGGCGCATTATTGCACAGCGTTTACACTGCGCCCGAATACCGGCGGCTCGGCCTGGCGCGGCGCATTGCGCAAACGATGGTTGAGGCTTGCCGCGACCTTGGCCTGCGGACGATCACCTTACATGCCAGCGACGCCGGACGGCCACTTTACGAGTCGCTGGGTTTCAACCCAACCTCTGAAATGCGGCTCACTTTTGAGGACGATACAACCAGACAAAATAGTTGACGAACGCCAGAGCCTCATTCCGGATGCCTCTCTTCCAACTTAATTGACAAGGATGCTCTCATGACGAATTCTCTTTCTGCTATCAAGATGCTTTACGATTACAACCACTGGGCCAACGCCAAGATGTTGACGGCTTGCGAGGCGCTGACAATTGACCAGTGGGATCGCGACCTCGGCTACTCGTGGGGCAGTGTTCACGGCCTGCTCACTCACATGTTTGCCGCCGAAACGGTGTGGCTGGCTCGCTGGCAGGGCAACTCGCCCCAGGCTCTGCGGCAGGCGGCAGACTTCCCTACTTACCGTGACTTGCGCCGGGCCTGGGAGAAGCTCGACGCCGAAATTAATCTGTTCATCGATTCGTGCGACGAGAAGATCCTCAAACAGGAAATCACTTACACCAACACCAAAGGCGAATCGCGCGCCTTCCCGCTCGGCCACCTCATGTTGCACTTGTCCAACCATAGCACGCACCATCGCGGCGAGTTGGCGGCCATGTTGGCAATTATGGGCGTGCCGCACCCCGAAGATGACTTGCTGTGGTATCTGCGGGAACTGAAAGAAGGCAAGTAGCAATGACCACTGATTTTCTTTCTCTCGCCAAAGCGTTGGAACCGGAAATGATTGCCCGGCGGCGAGATTTTCACCGCCACCCCGAACTCGGCTTTCAGGAAGTTCGCACGGCGGGCATCGTCGCCAACGAATTGAATCAGCTTGGCTTGGAAGTGCGGACCGGGGTGGGGCGCACGGGCGTGGTCGGTTTGTTGGAAGGTGACAAACCCGGCCCGACGATTTTGCTCCGCTTCGACATGGACGCCCTGCCGATCACCGAAGCCAACAAGACCGACTACATCTCGCAGACTTCGGGTGTGATGCACGCCTGCGGCCACGACGGCCACACGGCCATCGGCCTCGCCGTCGCCAAGATGCTCACCCCGCTTCGCTCACAAATCGCGGGCACGCTCAAGTTTGTCTTTCAACCTGCTGAGGAAGGCCTGGGCGGGGCGGCGGCCATGGTTCAGGATGGTGTGATGGAAAGCCCGGCCCCCGAACGCTCGCTGGCTTTGCACGTCTGGAATGACAAACCGTTCGGCTGGGCCGCCGCCACCGACGGCCCGTGCATGGCGGCCTCGGAACGTTTCACCATCACCCTGCAAGGCAAGGGCGGCCACGGCGCGTCGCCGTATCAAACCAAAGACCCGGTCACAGCCTCCGCCCAGATCATCACCGCCCTGCAAACCATTGTCTCGCGCAACGTCAACGCGCTGGAGAGCGCAGTGATTTCGGTGACGATGGTCAACGCCGGCGACGCTTTCAACATCGTTCCCGACTCGGCGGTTCTGCGGGGCACGATTCGCACCTTCAACCCTGCCGTGCGCGACCTGGTTCTGCGGCGGGTGCGCGAGGTGGCCGAAGGCGTGGCCCGGGCGATGGAATGTGAGCCGGCGGTGGAGTTGACCAGCACCACGCCCGCCGTCGTCAACGACTCGGCGATGAGCGCCGAAGTGCGCAACCTGGCGAAGACTCTGCCCGGCGTGACTCAGGTGTCGGCTGACGAGCGCACGATGGGATCGGAAGACATGGCCTTTATGATGAACACCGTGCCCGGCTGTTACTTCTTCGTCGGTTCAGCCGACTCTGCTAAAGGGCTGGACTTTCCTCATCACCATCCCCGCTTTGACTTCGACGAGCGCGTGCTGGTTCAAAGCGCGGCCCTCATGGCGCGGGCGGCGGCGGCGTATGTGTTGAAATAGCGAGTCGGTTCAGCGCTCGACCAGGCCGAAGAGCCGCGCTCCGAATAATCGCATATGCTCGGCCCTCATGCACCGATCCATCACCACCTGCAGCCCAGCCGCCTCCGCCTTCTTAGCCGCCTCTGGGTTTGAAACCCCTTCCTGCATCCACACCACTCTGGCCCCGATCTGAATCGCCTGCTCGACAAAGGGCGCCACTTCCTCTGACCGGCGAAACAGTTGCACCACATCCACCTTATCCGAGATCGAGAGCAGGTCGGGGTAAACCGTCTCGCCGTGAATCTCTTTGGCAGTAGGGTTGACCGGAATGATGCGATAGCCCCGATCTTTGAGGTAAAGGGTAATGCCAAAACTCGGCTTCTCCGGGTTGGCGGAAAGGCCTACACTGGCAATCGTTTTAACGGACTTGTAGAGTTCCTTCAACTGGATGTCGTTCATGGCTGGCCTCGTGAAAGTTGAATGGGGAGGACGATCTGAAAGGTCGTCGCGCCCGGCTGAGAGGTGAGATGGATCTGGCCGTGATGCCGATGCACCACGCTATTGTATACGATGTGCAGTCCCAGCCCAGTGCCAGAGCCGGGCGGCTTGGTTGTGAAGAAAGGATCGAAAATACGAGACTGAATCTCAGCCGGGATGCCCGGCCCGTCGTCGGCGATTTCGACGACAACGTTATGCTCGTGGCGATACGTCCGCAGAGTGAGCCGGCCCCGGCCTTGCATGGCATCCACGGCGTTGTCAATGAGATTCGTCCAGGTCTGGTTGAGTTCACTCGCGTAAGCCTCAACGCGCGGCAGGTCGGGCGCGTAGTCGCGAACCACGCTGACGCCGGCTTTCAGCTTATGCCGCAGAATGATGAGCGTGTTTTCCAGGCCTTCGGGCACGTCCACAAGTTGGATCGGGGCCTGATCGAGATAGGCATAAGCCTTCACCGTTTTGACGATCTCGGCGATGCGCTCGGCGCCCAGCCTCACTTCGTCCAACAACGCATAGAGCAAGCAACTTGCCGCCAACCACCGGGTTACGATGGCTAAAAAATGGCCGGGCGACAGGTTCCCGGTCAACCCTTTCAACGTCGGCACATCAAAACCAAAAGTGATCAGGGTCGGAGCCAACTCCCACGCCCGATCCACGCCTTTAGTTTCCAGCCAATCCTGTAGTTCGCTTTCGAGATCACTGCGAGTGAGGGGATCGAGTTTGGCCGGCTCGGCTATGCGGCGGGCGATTTCGGTTTGCAAGTCCTGAACAGTTTTGCGTTGCCCGACGTCAAAGGCCGGCCCGTCAAGTTGGCCGGCCAGGTTTTGCCACTCGGCGAGCGCCTGACGCAGTTGCCTGGAACTGCTCTGCACGGCGGCGGCGGGGTTGTTCAACTCGTGGGCCAGCCCGGCGGCGAGCGTGCCCAGGGAGGCCATTTTTTCGCTCTGCCGTAATAGAGCCTCGGTGCTTCGCAGACGCATATTGGCTGTGCGCAAGAGCGCGAGGGCGGCAGTGGGGCTGGTCATCAGCACTTGCCTGAAAGCGTTACTATCAATTTTCAGCAGGCGAGTGTCTTGCGCCGCCCGTCCCGATGCGGATCGCGGCGCGTGTTCAAGCAGGGCCATTTCGCCGATCACCTCACCCGGCTCGCGCAGGGCCAGCGCCACCTCTTGCCCGCCGGATCGTTTGGTAATTTCAATCCCGCCCTCCAAGATCACAAACAGCGCATCGCCGCTCTCGCCTTCGCGCATGAGCCATTCGCCAGCCGCAAGCGCCATTGGCTCGGCGCGTTGATACAACTCGCGGAGGTCAGCCTCGGGCAGATCGGCAAAAAGAGGAAGGCGACGGACAAAATCGAGGCTCACAGCGTTTTGAGATACTGCCGGATCATAGCCACCGCCGCGCCGCCCTCGGCGGTAGCGTTGACCACTCGGTGGATCGTCCCAAACCGGACATCGCCCGCGGCGAACAGACCCGGCACGCTCGTCTCGAACATGAACGGATCACGGTCAAGCGGCCAGCCTGGGGGACGTTTGCCTTCCGCCATCGCATCCGGCCCGGTGAGCACGTAGCCCTTTGAATCGCATAGCGCCAGTTCAGCCACGAGCGTGCTCTGCGGCTTGACGCCGATGAACACGAACAGCGCCGCCGCCGGCAGGGTTTGCGCTTCGTCGGTTGCCGAATTCTGGATTGTCACCGCTTCGAGTTTCTCCTGGCCGTGAGCCTCAACCAGATCGGTGTTCAGTCGAATCTCGATCTTCGGGTCGGCGCGCAGGGCGTTGACCAAATGTTGAGCGGCAATAGTTTCCGGGCCGCGGATCAGCATCGTCACCTTGCTGGCGTAGCGGCTCAGGAACAGCGCGCCCTGCGCGGCGGAGTTTGCGCCGCCGACGACAAAGACCGGCTGGTTCTTGTAGTAATAGGCTTCGGTGTGGGCCGCGCCGTAATAAATGCCCGCGCCGCTCAACTGCGCCGCGCCCGGCATCCTCAATGTATTGAATGACGCGCCCGTAGCCAGCAAAAGCGCGTGGCAGGCTACTTCGGTTCCATCGGGGAAGATGACAATCTTGTAGCGGTCAAACAAGCGGACGGCGGCGACTTCCTGAGCCGTAAGAATCTCGGCTCCGAGGCGGCGAGCCTGAATCACCGCCCGCCGGGTGAGGTCGCTACCAGAGATTCCCATCGGGAAGCCGAGGTAGTTTTCGATCTTCGGGCTGCTTCCGGCCTGTCCGCCCGGCGCGTGCTTTTCGATCAACAAACAATCTACGCCCTCGGAACTGGCGTACACTGCCGCCGAAAGGCCTGCCGGGCCGGCGCCGACGATGACGAGATCATAAAACCGCATCGTCGCTTCGGTTGGCAGGCCGGCCTTTTCGGCCACTTGTTGAAGCGTCGGCTCGACCAGAGCCGACCCGTCGGGGAAGAATACGGTAGGGATTTTGAATTGCCCCTGGCCGTGTTCTTCGACAAGGGCTTTGGCTTTCGGATCGGTTTCAACATCCAGGTATTGATAAGGCAATTGGTGTCGGACAAGAAAGTCTTTGATCTGGTGAGTGGAAAGCGACCACAGCGTCCCGGCGACGCGGATGCCGTCGAATGACTGGCCGAAGCGCCCTTTCCAGTCATCGAGCAGTTCGTCGAGAACAGGGTAGAGGCGCTCTTCGGGCGGATCCCAGGGCTTCATCAAGTAGTGATCCAGTTCAACGCGGTTGATGGCATAGATGGCCGCTTCAGTGTCGGCGTAGGCGGTGAGCAGAACGCGCCTGGCTTCGGGGAAGAGGGCGCGGGCCTGTTCGAGGAACTGCACGCCCGTCATCTGCGGCATGCGCTGGTCGGCCAGGAGCAGGGCCGCCGTTTCATTGCGCTTCTGCAATTCTCGCAGGACATCCAGCGCCGCACTGCCGGAAGCCGCCTTCAGCAGGCGATAGGCCGGGCCGTATTTCAAGCGCAGGTCGCGCTCGACGGCGTTTAGCACCATCGGGTCATCGTCAACGATCAGGATAACAGGTTTTGTCATACGCCTCGCCGTTTATTGTTGTACTGATATAGTGTAACTGCTCACTGTCTGGGGAGTAGTTATGCGAAATTGATTGCAACTCGGTTGCGAAAATTGAACTTAAACATGCGTGACGTGAATGTTCAAAGCGTAGGCGCAATGGACTATAATTGGCACAGCCTTTACCCTGAAAGAAGACACACATGGCACAAAAAATCCTGGTGGTGGATGACGAACCGGGCACGCTCAAGATGCTGGAGATGACCATCAAACTTGAGGGCTACGAAGTGGCGACGGCCCGCGACGGCCAAACGGCGCTCCAGATGATCCCTGAGTTCAAGCCCGATCTGATTATTCTAGATATGATGATGCCTGGCACGCCCGGCATTGAAGTGTTGAAGACGCTCAAGCAACAATACACCAACCCGCCAGCCGTCATTATCTTTTCGGCCAAAGGCGGCATTCCCGACATGGTCGAAGGCATGGAAGCCGGGGCCTTCAAGTATCTGGTCAAGCCTGTGCCGCGCGCCGAATTGCTTCAGAACATCAAATCGGCGCTGGTGTCTCGCGCTTTCCGCAAGGGCGGATAATCTTTTTCTCCTGCAACCCTGATAATGTAGAGCGAGTTGTCAACTCGCTCTACTTTTTTGCGCCGGTTGCTTACCCCGTGTTCTTCAACCCGGCGGCAATGCCGTTGATGGTGAAGACAATGACTTCGCGCAGGCTCTCGGCTTCCGGGCTGTCGGGCGGGGCGCGCCTCAGGCGGCGCAACATCTCCACCTGAATGTAATTCAACGGATCAACATATGGGTTGCGGCGATTGACCGAACGCTGGATCACGGTCTCGGCTTCCATCAACTCGCGCTGGCCGGTAATGGCCAGAACGGCCTCGCGCGTGCGCTCGTATTCAGCGCGGATGCGGGCAAAGATGCGGTCGGCCAGATCGCGGTCAGGGACAAGGTCGGAGTACAGAGCCGCAATGCCAAGATCGGCTTTGACGAGCGACATCTCGGCGTTTTTGATGAGGGCCTGGAAGAAGGGCCAGCCTTCGTAAATTTCGGATTTTAGATTTGGGATTGCCGAGGAAGATGTGAGAGCTGTGCCGAGGCCATACCAGCCGGGAAGGTTGAAGCGGCTCTGCATCCACGAGAACACCCAGGGGATGGCGCGGATGCTGGTGACCTGCAAGTTGCCGCCGCGCCGGGCGGCGGGCCGCGAGCCAAGATGCAGGCGGCTGATCTCGTCAATGGGCGTGGCTGCGCGCCAGTAATCCATGAAGCCGGGCGTCTCGTAGACAAGATTGCGGTATTCAGCATGGGCAGAAGCAGACATGGCTGACATAGTGTTGCGCCAGTCTTGGACGACAGACGATGGACGACCGGCGATGTCGTCTGTCGTCTGTTGTCTGTCGTCGTTGACACTCGCCAACAGCACCGCGCTCACAATTTGCTCCAGGTGGCGGTGAGCGATGTCGGGGTCGGCGTAGCGGCTGGCGATGATCTCGCCCTGCTCGGTGAGGCGGAAGCGGCCATTGACCGTGCCCGGCGGCTGGGCGGCGATGGCACGGTTGGCCGGGCCGCCGCCGCGCGCCACCGTGCCTCCTCGCCCGTGAAAGAGCATGAACTTGACTCCCCACTCGCGGCAGGTTTGGGCGATGACTTCCTGGGCCTGATACAAAGCCCAGGTTGCCGACAAATAGCCGCCGTCCTTGTTGCTGTCCGAGTAGCCGATCATCACCATTTGTTCATCGCTTTGCTTTGCGAGATGAGCGCGATAAGCCTCGAGCGAGAACAACTCGGCCAGGATTCGGGGCGCGGCCTCGAGATCGTCAAGGGTCTCAAAGAGGGGGACGATGGGCAGACCGGCGGCGCAACCGGCCCAGCGGGCCAGCAGGAGAACCGTCAACACGTCCGCCGGGCCGCGCGTCATCGAGATGATGAAAGGGCCAAGCAGGCTTGCCCTGAGCGAAGCCGAAGGGTCGGAACCGTAGACTTGTTGGGCGCGGGCGATGAGTTGAAAGAGCTTCCACGTTTCGGCGGTCTCGGCAGTGATGCCGGGTTGCCCGGCCAGGGCCGGGGCGGGTTGGGACAACAGCCGGGTGAGGACGGCGGTTCGGGTTGCGTCGTCGCCGTCTTCAAAAGCCAGGTCGAGTTTGAGGGCGCGCAAAATTTCGCCGAGGGCTGAGGCCAGCCGCGATGAGTCTTCGCGCAAGTCGAGGCGTGCGGCGTGCAGGCCAAAAATGTTGAACTGATGCCGGAGGGCGTGAATCAGGTCGGAGGGGCGAAAGGCTTGTTTAGCAGAGGCGGCCACCAGGGCCAGCGGCTTGGCGAAGTCTTCCGGCTTGATTCGATCCGACGATGGCTTATTGCTCAACAACCGCGCTTTCACGTCATCCTGCGATTCGTTTTCAAGATCGGCGGCGAGCAGGGAGGCAATGAGACGATAAGGTTCGGCGGTGTATTGCCGCTCAAGGTCGGCGGCGTGGGCGGGAAACGGGCGGCGTGCTTCGAGCCAGCTTTGCAGATCGGCGGAGGGCGGCAAGCGGTGTTGGCTGAAGCTCAGGCGGCGGGCCAGGTCGCGCAAATTGGCTTGATGCCTCTCGACGGCCAGGCCACGATGCAGGCGCAGGGTTTCGGCGGTGACTTCGGCGGTGACGTTGGGGTTACCGTCACGGTCGCCGCCGATCCAGGAGGCCAGGGTGAGCCAGCGAGGCGGGGTCCCTGTCGCTTCGCTCCAGTGAAGGCCGGGGTAGTGTTCGGCCAGGGCCGTTTCGAGTTCTGAGTAGAGGCGCGGAAGCGCGTCCCAGAAGATCGTTTCGACAAAATAGAGGCCGGTCTTCACTTCGTCGGCAACGGTGGGGCGGTTGGTGCGGGCGCGATCGGTGAGCCACAGGGCGGTGATCTCGGCCCGCAAAACGTCCAGCAGTTCGTCGCGCTCGCGCGGCAGAGGGTTGCTCTGGTTGAGGGCGCGCAGAGTCTTGGCCATGCGCTCGGTTTTGGAAAGGATGGTGCGGCGCTTGGCTTCGGTGGGGTGGGCGGTGAGAACGAGTTCGATGCGAAGGCCGCGAATCAGGTCCGCCATTTGCGTCGGCGACAGGCCGCGCGCTTTGAGTTGGGCCACAGCCTCGGCCACTGACTCGTTGGCCGGTTTTGGATGGCGCTCCCGCTCGCGCTCGCGCAGGGCGCTGACCCGGCGGGCCTCCTCGGCCAGGTTCACAAGATCAAAGTAGAGGGTGAAAGCGGCGGCCACCACCCGCGCGTCGTCGGGCAAGAGGCGGGCCACTTCGTCGGCCAGGCGGGGGCCGGCGGTGTCGTCTCCGGCCCGCCGTTCCTTGCCCAGGTTGCGAATGCGCTCTTCAATTTCAAACAGCGCCTGCGTCTCCTGTCCTCGGATGACTTCGCCAAGCAGTTCGCCAAGCAGGTGAATGAGGGCCGAGATGTCCATCGTCAGTCAAGTTTTGGGCGGAAGCCGGGTCGTCGTTTCAGTTTCACTTTGATCAGCCCGCCTTCTTCTTTCACGTCGTGGCGCGTGAGTCGGTAGGCTTCCTTCTCAGGCCACACGGCCTCGCCACTGCGAATGTCGAACCGCCAGCCATGCACCGGGCAGTCAATCTCGCCTTTGTAAATCGTGCCGCCGCTCAAGTCGCCCAGCGAGTGCGGACAGACGGCGCTAAATGCGCACAACTCGCCCTCGAGGCGAGTGAGAATGACCGGCTCACTGGCAACCTCGATTCGCTTGATGCGGCCCGGTTTGGCCGCCTCTGACGGGGCAACGGTGAAGAAGCCGTCAGCGTCCGTTTGTTGGGGGTCGTTCATAGGCTGGCAGTCTATCCCGCTCGCCGCGCATCGTCAAGCCGACTCTTTGTTGATATACTCTCCGCTATGAAGCCCCGCTTTTTGTTCTTCACCCTTTTTCTCGCCGCCTGTGTCTCGTCTCCCGGAACTTCAGTGGCAACGCCATCTTCTTTCGTGGCGTCGGGCGCAGTGCCCGCCACCCCGGAGGCGGCGGCTTACACCTTGAATCAAGTCATCACCAGCCTCAGCGGACCGCTTTACCTCACTCACGCCGGCGACGGGTCGGGCCGCCTCTTCATCGTCGAGCAGGCAGGCCGCATCCTGATCTGGCAGAACGGCGCGGTGTTGCCGGATCCGTTTCTTAATCTCACTGGCTCGGTCAGCACCTTTCTGGAACAGGGCTTGCTCGGCCTGGCCTTTGATCCGAATTATGAAACGACCGGCTACTTCTGGATAAATTACACCGACCTGGACGGTGACACCGTCATTGCTCGTTACACCGTCTCTGCCGCCGACCCGAACCGCGCCGACCCGGAAAGCGCCCTGATGATCCTGCAGGTGGATCAACCTTATCCCAATCACAACGGCGGCCAACTGGCGTTTGGGCCAGATGGATTTCTGTACATCGGTTTGGGCGACGGCGGTTGGTTCGGCGACCCGCAAGGCAACGGCCAAAAGCTGGGCACACTGCTGGGCAAAATTCTTCGGCTCGATGTGACTGGACTTTATCCAT